>JAXIOX010000199.1:0-4466 GCA_045403275.1 Burkholderiales bacterium
TGCCGCGCGTCCAGACGCCGCAGCGGCGTTCGGACACGAACGTGGCGCCAATCATTCCCGGGCGCGAATCATCGCAGGCTGCGCGGCCGCGGAGCCAGGTACCTTTCGCCGGGCAATCTCCGCGCCTGCGGGAGGAGGGCCAGGAACGGCAGAGACGTGAGCCCGCAATGACGCGGCGCCAGGAGCCGGACCAGGCGCAACCTCAAGTTCGTTCACAACCGCGCCAGTTCGCCGAGCCGTTGCGCGTACCGGATCGGGCTCGGGAACGCGCGCCGCGCGAATGGCGGCAAGATCGCGTGGCACCATCCTTCCCCTCGGCAGGAATGGCGCCGGCCAGGCCCCAGGTTTTGAGGGAACAGGGCGCGCAGATGCCCCGAGTCATCCCGGAAGCGCGAGCCTCCGGCGGGCCACTCCGCGAGCGTGTTGAGCAGAACATCGGTGCTGGCGCGGGCCGCGTCGAATCACGCCCGCAATTTCGCGGCGGCGAGAGCAACGGACACAGGGACCGGGGCGCAGGGCCGTCGGGGCCGCGCTTCGGAGAGCGGCAGCGCTGATGTGCGCGGAGTCTGCGCGCGCTACGAACGAAAAGGCTGGTGCCACCAGTGTTCGAAGGGATTGGAATGCAGAATCCCTTCGATCACCCCGGTGGAAATGCGCGGCAGGTTCGTGCCTTCGACGACGTTGTTGACGTTGCGCAGTCCTTCGATGCTTTCGGCGACGCGCGAGAACGGGAAGTCGGTACCGAAGAAAATCTTGTCGGTCATGTGGTACTCCTGCGCGCAGGCAAGAATGTTCCAGAACTGCCACGGCCGGTAGCAAAGCGCGGAGATTTCGCAATACACGTTCGGCTGCTTGCGCACTACCGCGATGGTTTCCTCGTACCACGGGTGCCCCATGTGGGCGCAGATCATCTTCAGTGCTGGGTACTGGATCGCGATCGGTTCGACGTGTATCGCGCGCCCCAACTCGATTGGCGCGTTGCGTGCAAACGTCGTACCCATGTGCATGGTCAGCGGCAGGTCGTGCGCAACGCAGTATTCGAACACCGGTTTCATGCGCGGGTCCGATAGCGCCACGCCGTTGTATATCGGTCCGTACTTCACGCCCTTGAGTTTCAGATCCTCGACCGCGTGCACGAGCCGGTCCATGCAGTCCGGCCGCCGCGGATCCACGTAGGCGAAGCCGACGAACTTCGAGGGATATTTGGCTACGCACGCGGCGCAGGTTTCGTCGTCGCTTTCCACTCCGGCGCTGTCCCCGTAGCGAATCGGGAACACGATCGCCTTGTCCACGTCCTCCATCGCTTCGAAGAGCGTGTCGGCATCTGCCAGCAGGCCCGGCGCGCCGTCGGGCCGCACCCGTACCATCTGATCGCGCCACAACGAGGTGACCTGGTCGTGGTTCCAGATGTTGACGTGGCAATCGACGATCATGGCGCCTCCGGTGGTTCACCAATTACGCATTCACCGCCAAGGACGCCAAGGACGCAAGGGAAAGAAAAGGGCAGGAAGGCGAGAGTGACTGTAAGCGGCGCGGGCAGATCGCATCCCAGATAACGGCACAAGCGTTTAAAACTTCCTTTTTTTGCATTTGCCGTTCCTTGGCGTCCTTTGCGGTTAACGCTTGGCAGTAGGGGTTTGGCGACGAGCGCGTTCTTTCGCCAGCCAGTGAATCCTCCGGCTGCCGGTCACCAATTGCCCACAAGAATGTCCAAACAAACTCTTTCCTAGGGCAGCACTTTGACCTGCTTCACGAACTCCAGCGTGTATGCCCTGCGCACGTCGACGTCGGGTTTCACGAGCCTGGCGTCGCGCATGAACTCGAAGGTCTGCTTCCAGCGCGCGTCGGTCATAGTGAAGAGCCCAAGCTTCTTCGCATCGCCGCCATCCACGATCCCGTACTCCTTGAGTTTGGCGATGCTGAAGGCGATCTGGTCGTCTTCCATCTGCGGGTTGTCTTTCCTGATGAGGGCATTGCCCGGCGCGGGATTCTTCAGATAACTTTTCCAGCCCAGCGCCGAGGCCTCGACGAAGCGCTTGATCACATCCGGCTTTGCCTTCACCGTCTTGGTGAGCGTGACGACAGTCTGCGCATATGGCGGATAGCCGTACTTGGCCAGATGAAAGATCTTCGGCTTGATGCCGGCTTTCTCTATCGCGTAGGGCTCGGAGGTGATGTAACCCTGCTGCGCGACGTTCTTGTCCACCAGGAACTGCTGAACGCTGTACGCATAAGGCCGCTTCTGCGCCTCGGTGAAGCCGTACTTCGCCTTGAGCCACGGCCAGTATGTCGTTTCGCTGGCCTGGCCGATCAGCAGCGTGCGGGTCTTCAGGTCCTCGATCTTCCCGACGTCGGGATGCGCGATCAGCCCCACCGGTTCGGTCTGAAAGTTGGCCGCGACGGTGATCAGCGGAAGGTTTTGCTCGACCGCGTTGATAGTGGCGACGTCGTAGCCCATCACGAAATCGGCCTTTTCCGCGAGCAACAACTGGTAGACGTTGACCTGCGGCCCGCCCATGCCGATTTTCACGTCCAGGCCGTACTTCTCGTAGATGCCCTCGGCCAGCGCCTGATAGAAACCACCGTGCTCGGCCTCGGCGTACCAATTGGTGAGGAAGGTGACCTTGTCGAGGGCGTGGCCGGTCATGCTGCAAAACAATAGAAAAGCGGCAGCAGCGAGGCGAGCAACGGTATTCATCTTGTTGGGCTCCGGCGGAGAAGTTCGCCTCAGTTTACGCCAGAGCTTCGAGGACTGAAATCGTCGGGCTGCGCGCAGAAGCGCTGATGCCGTCAGCCCGGCATATTGCGATCGGTAGTCAGAGGTCCTGCACTATCGGTTTCTTGCACGATGGGCGAGCAAGAGACAAGACTTGACCCGTCCGAAGTTGCAACAGTGGATGTTGAGCGCGTTTTTACTTGATATCTTCCAGCTTGACGCCACGGCCTGCGCGCAAGCTGCTACGTGCGGACTCGACTCGCCGAAGGAAGCGCGGGTCGTGCTCCAGGCGATAATCGAACCAGTCATCCTCCGTCTCAAAACCGATCAACAACCCGGCCGGTTTGCCGTGTCGGGTAATGACGATCTCCGCCGTCTCCGCCTCGCGGAGATAGCGTGACAAGTCGTCCTTTATCTCGGACAAAGGGATTTCCTTCATTTTGTACTTCCGAACTGTGCCAGCCATGACTGTGCCTCCGATTTGGCAACGATCGCCAGTACTTCGACAGTCGAGCCCGATACGTCGTAGAACACACGCACCTCGTCGACCCGAAGCCGGTATTGCGGCCTCGACAGGCCGCGCAATCGCTTAATACGGCCGCGGCTGGTCTTCGCCGGTTCGTGCCTTAGATGTGTTTCGAGCGCCTGCCGGACACTCGCTCCTAGAGCAGCCTTCAGTTTTCTCAGTTGGGCGTCATTGCTGGCTCGCCGCGTCAGGACAGAAGTGCGTCATCGAATCACCTCGTCGGCGCGGAGCAAGATTGACTCCGGGATGGTGATCCCGAGGGCTTTGGCGGTCTTGAGGTTAACGACGAACTCGAATTTGGTCGGCTGCTCGATCGGCAGGTCACCTGGCTTGGCGCCCTTGAGGATCTTGTCGACGTACCCGGCCGAGCGGCGCCACGAGTCGCCGAAGTTCGGCCCATAGGACATCAGTCCGCCTGCATCAGCGAAGTGCCTCGCCCAGTAAATGCTTGGCAGCCGGTCCTTGGACGCCAGCTTGACAAGAATCGCTCGATGAGTAAGGAAGAGGCCGTCCCCGATTACGTATAAGGCCTGGGCGCGCGCTCGGCTCACAGCCGAGAAGCCTTGACCGATCTCTTCGGGCGTTCGTACGCTCACGACACTCAGCTCGATCGACAACGATGGCGCTACCGCCTTGAGATCCTCGACCACTTTTGTGTGCCACGGATTGGCTGGATTCCGAAGGACTGCCACCCGGGTGAGTCGTGGGATCGTCTCCTTGAGAAGCTGCAGCCGCTTGGCACTGAACTCGACCCCCATACCCGAGAGCCCCGTGATATTGCCGCCAGGATGCGCGAGATTTGCGACCAGGCCAGTTGCGACTGGATCGGCGGCGACGGCCAGAACGATTGGAATGGTGGACGTGGTGCGCCTTACCGCCAGGGCTCCCGGAGTACCATCGACGACGATCACATCAAGTTCGCGTTGCATCAGGTCGGCGGCCAACGCCGGTAGCCGAGCGTAATCGCCGGTGGCAGATCGCCACTCGATCACCACATCGCGCCCCTCCACGTAGCCCGCGTCCCGTAGTCCCTGCCGGAACGCCTGCACCTCCTTGCTCTCGGGTGAGAAGACCGCGAGGAGGACGCCGATGTGCCGGGGCAGTGCCGGCTGCTGAGCGTAGGCACTCCGCGGTTTAAATACGACTGCGGGGCTGGCAGCCAGAGCGGCAAGACCGCTCACAAACGCTCGGCGAGAAAGGCGTCGGATCACCCTGTCACCTCAT
>JAXIOX010000162.1:0-2916 GCA_045403275.1 Burkholderiales bacterium
CGACATTAATCCAACCGGCGGTTCGGACCCGGCGACCACCGTGTTCGTCTCAGGCTCGCGCTACGACAAGATGATGGAGGCGTTCGGCGGCATCGGCGTCAATGCGACGTCGCCGGACGAGCTCAAGCGCGCCGTGAATCAGGCAATGGACTCCGGCAAGCCGACGCTGATCAACGCGGTGATCGATCCGGCGGCCGGTTCCGAGAGCGGCCGCATCGGCAACCTCAATCCGCAAAGCGTCCTGAAAAAGAAATAACCGACTTCAACCCATTTCATCCTGCACGCACAGGGCAGACAGACACAGTACGGAGCAAAGACGATGACAAAGGCGCTCAAGGGCGTTCGTATTCTTGATTTCACCCACGTTCAGTCGGGTCCGACCTGCACGCAATTGCTGGCCTGGTTCGGCGCCGACGTGATCAAGGTCGAGCGCCCGGGCGTCGGCGATATCACCCGCGGTCAATTGCGGGACAAACCGAACGTCGACAGCCTGTATTTCACCATGCTCAACCACAACAAGCGCTCGATCACGCTGGACACCAAAAATCTGAAGGGCAAGGAAGTCCTGACCGCGCTGATCAAGAGCTGCGACGTGCTGGTGGAAAATTTCGGTCCCGGCGTGCTTGACCGCATGGGTTTCCCCTGGGAGAAGATCCAGAGCATCAATCCGAAGATGATCGTGGCCTCGATCAAGGGCTTTGGCCCCGGACCCTACGAAGACTGCAAGGTGTATGAGAACGTCGCCCAATGCACCGGCGGCTCCGCCTCCACCACCGGCTTCCACGACGGCCTGCCGCTGGTGACCGGCTCCCAGATCGGCGACACCGGCACCGGCCTGCATCTGGCGCTCGGCATCGTCACCGCGCTGTACCAGCGCACCGTCACCGGCAAGGGCCAGAAGGTCACCGCCGCGATGCAGGACGGCGTGCTCAACCTCTGCCGCGTCAAGTTGCGCGACCAGCAGCGCCTCGCCCACGGCCCGCTGAAGGAATACAGCCAGTTCGGCGAAGGCATTCCGTTCGGCGACGCCGTGCCGCGCGCCGGCAACGATTCCGGTGGCGGTCAGCCCGGCCGCATCGTCAAGTGCAAGGGCTGGGAGACCGATCCCAACGCCTACCTTTATTTCATCACCCAGGCGCCGGTGTGGGAGAAGATCTGCGACGTGATCGGCGAGCCCGGCTGGAAGACCCATCCCGACTACGCCAAGCCGCCTGCCCGGCTGTCGCGACTGAACGAAATCTTCGCACGCATCGAACAGTGGACGATGACCAAGACCAAGTTCGAGGCGATGGAAATCCTCAACAAGGACGACATCCCCTGCGGCCCGATCCTGTCGATGAAGGAGATCATCGAGGACCAGTCGCTGCGCGCCACCGGCACCGTGGTCGAGGTCGACCATCCCACCCGCGGCAAATACCTGTCGGTCGGCAATCCGATCAAGCTGTCGGATAGCCCGAGCGATGTGACAAGGTCACCGCTGCTCGGCGAGCACACCGACGAGATCCTGCGCCAGGTTCTCGGCTTCTCCGACCACCAGGTCGCCGAGATCCACAATTCCGGCGCGCTCGACCCGCCGCGAAAGCAGGCGGCGGAATAAGCCGCGCTGTAGCCTGGAATACAAAGGCCGCCGGGTTCCGGCGGCTTTTTCCATCTGGAATGCCAGCGCCCGGCATTTTGCTGCAATGCAAACCATCTATTGCTGCCATGCAAACAAGCCCGTTGTTGTGGCATCTGGTATACATAAACTCCCCTTGAGATCACGAAGCGGAGCTGCTCCGCCACTTCAGAAAGGGGACATCCATGTCCAAGACTGCATCCATCGGCCTCCTTCCCTCCAGCACCCTGTTCGGTCGCCTGGTGGCCTCCATCGATCGCCTTCTAACTGCAAGCAGCCGCATTGCAATCCGCAACGGCGACCTCCCCTATTTCGGTCTCTGACACTTTAGTTTAGCGGCTCCAGGATCCGCGTACTGGAGAGCGAACTTCGCCGATATTTCGACTGATGGCCCCGGTCTCCGGGGCCATTTTCATTTGGGCGAACCGATTGCCAGGATTGCAGGCACCTGCGACAAATTGGCCAGGTCGGAAATCCAAAACAAAAACCATTTGCATCGTGGCATATCATATACAAGAATGCTTCCAACGCTCATACCGATAAAGCAAGAGCGCATGAGGGGGATGGGCACGTGCAGTCCGCAAGGGACAGCGATCGCGATGTGGCAGAGGACAGGCAGTGCGTGCACGCCTCGCCTTTTTCGCGCTTCTCAAATCTACAATTGGCCGAAAGGAGCGGATGCCGCCCCGGCAGGTCCCTCGTACAATTCAAGCCTGCAACATTCGCAATGAGGCAACCATTGCGGCGCGACGATCATGGGTGCAAAAAGACCCGAAACGTTTGATCGGGAATGAACTTAAAGCCGGCAAAGACCGGCGTAACCACAGTTCAACGGGAGTGAAGCAAATGAGGCGTTCTACACATCTTGCGTTCGGAGCGATTGCGGCACTGAGCGCAACCGCGATCACGGTTTCCGCAAACGCGGCATGGGAGCCGGTACGGCCAGTTGAGTTCATCATACCCGCCGGCACCGGCGGCGGCGCCGATCAGATGGCGCGGACCATCCAGGGCATCGTCACCAAGCACAATCTGATGAAGCAGCCGATGGTCGTCATCAACAAGTCGGGCGGCGCCGGCGGCGAAGGCTTCCTCGACGTCAAGGGATCGGCAGGAAATCCGCACAAGATCATCATCACGCTCTCCAACCTCTTCACCACGCCGCTCGCAACCGGGATTCCGTTCAACTGGAAGGATCTCACGCCGGTCGCGATGCTGGCGCTCGACGAATTCGTGCTCTGGGTGAACGCCGACAAGCCGTACAAGACGGTGAAGGAATATGTCGCTGCGGTGAAGGCCGCCCC
>JAXIOX010000143.1:0-6823 GCA_045403275.1 Burkholderiales bacterium
CATGTCGAATCCGGCCACCGAAATCCGTCCGATGGATGGCGTCGTAAACCCCGCGATCATCCGCATGGTGGTGGTCTTGCCGGCACCGTTGGGGCCGAGAAACCCGACGATCTCGCCCTTGTCCACGGTGAACGACAGGTCATGGACGATTGTCTTGGAGCCGAAGCGCTTGGAAACCGATTCGAGAGAAATCACGTCAGACGGAAATTCTTGATTGGAATTGAACCCGGAGATAAAAAAGGCCCCCCGCGCAGGGGGGCCTTTTAAAAGCTAAACGACTACTGGATGGATTACTTGTACCAGCGGCCGCCCCCCTTTGCATACTGGTCCTGATCGTGCCCATAGTAGATTGGCAAGCCTTCGAGGTCCCGCATGAACTTCAGGCGGTTGATGGAGTTGGTGTAGTCCTGGACGCTGTAGTTCAAGCCGGCCGGGTAGCCGTCCATGTTCTCCTGCATCCAGATGGCGTCCTGGGACATGATCATCGATTTGCCGGACGCCAGCTTGACCTTCACCGACTGATGACCGAGTGTATGGCCGGGCGTGCTGAGGATCAGGATGCTGCCGTCGCCGTAGAGGTCGTAGTCACCGTTGAGCTCGAGGAAGTTGAATTCCCGGGTGCCGTCTATATCGGCCATCACGAACGCACCACCGCTGCGTCCCTGGAACTTCTCCGGGAACCAGCCCTGGTACAGCTCCTTCTTCTGGATGACATGGATCGCGTTAGGGAACATCTCCATATTGCCCCCGTGATCCAGGTGCGTATGCGACGTGATGACAGCCTTCACCTTGTCGACTGAGAAGCCGAGTTTCTGCAACTGCATGTCGATCATGTCTTCACGCTTCGCACTGGGCTTCAGGAAGTCGCACAAGCCGGGTTGCCAATACGTCTTGCAGTCCTGGGTAATCGCAACGTTGTTGCCGGTGTCGAACACGACCAGGCCCTTGGGGTGGTCGATGACCCACATGCTCACCGGAATAGTGATGTCGCGCTGCTTTTCCTTCGGGACGGTCGGGATCAGCCCGGTGATGGCAAAGGGACCGAACATTCCGCTCGTCGTCCAATACACCTGTTTGACTTGCGCAAATACCGCAGACGAACCGACAAGGCACAGCATCCCAAGCAGTGCCGCAACAATGCCTTTCTTCATTTGGAATCCTCCTAGGAATTAAGGTGGTTAGTTGTTTTAGCCACTTGCACCGCCGGTTCTTCTTTTTACACCCTGGGACTTTGGTTGCTTTTGTTCCCCGTACGACCTTCAGGTGCCGCGGTACAGCGCCAGGCAAGTGTGCCCGTTCCCAATCGGCGCGTCAATGTGCACGCAATGAACCGGGACAGTATCCTTACGAAATGTATTTGTTTGTGAATCCGCGATTCCCAGGCCTGTGGGAGTTCTTGCATCGCAACAAGACCCCGAAAGCGGCGCCATCAGGCGACGCTCTTGGCGCTCAGCAGGCCTTTTTCCAGCAGTTTCTGAAAAATCTCGTAGGTCTCGCGGATGCCCTCCTCAAGGCTGATCGATCCGTAGTCGCCCAAGAAGTTACGCACCGGCAGATCGGATAGTGCCATCGGAAAAGGCAGTGCCTCGCCGGAGATCCGGATCCTGGCCTCCGGCGCGATTTTCCTGATCAGGTCGACCGATTGCTCGACGGTGGAGGTGACGCCATTGATGTCGAAGACCTCGGCCCCGCTGCGCTCCTTGGATACGGCCTTGATGAACGCGCTGGCCACTTCACCGGCGTGCAGCCACGAAATCGGGCCGCGGAACGGGATGGTGTAGGGCTTCCCGGCCGCAGCCGCCAGGATTGCTACCGTCGTTTTCGACGTCATGCCCTGGTCGCGGCCGATACCGTATACCACCCCGGGACGCAATCCCACGCTCGGGATCTGCCAATCGTGCGCGTAGACCCGCGCGGTCTGCTCGTTGCAGAATTTGTACGCCCCATAGAGCGTGGCCATGGTCTTTGGATCTAACACGCCGTGCGCCGCGATCGAACTGGCGTAGGCAATACGCTTGATGCCGAATTTTCGTGCGGCCTCGAAAATGTTCACGGTGCCGACCACGTTTACCCGCGCGCCGGCAATCGGGTCGGCCTTGCAGAACGGCACCTGCAAGGCGGCAAGGTGGATGATCGCTTTGGCGCCGCTGGTCTCCACGGCGCGCACCACCGCCGCCGGATCGGCGATATCGCCGGTTAGCCATCGCACCGTGGCGATCTCGGAATCCGCCATCAGGAGCCTTGGCCTGCGCTTGTCTTCGTTAAGGTCCATCGCCACGACCGTCACACCGGCTTCCACGAGCAGCGACAGCGCCCAGGTGCCGATGCAGCCCCCGGCCCCCGTCACCAGCAGCGGACCGTCGAAGTCTTTGGGGTCAACTTTGAACTGCTTGAACATGGCTTTCCGCTCCGCGGCTTTTTTGACTGAATTCTTGTCCGCCCGACCACTCAAGGCGTCAAGGTTTTTCGCCGCATCGAGTGGTCGCGTGAACCGGAGGTTTCCAGGGCAATCCGAAGGCTATCAAAAAAACCGCTACACGACAGTCGCCTTAGGCTGGGGCGTATTCGTCTCGCTCGCGCTCAGAAGTGGCCGCGCACGGTGGCAAAGACGAAATCGCCGCCCATGTCGAGGTCGCCCGGGACGAGGGCGCCAAGATTCGCGTCGAGCTTGAGCCGCCGGTACTCCAGCCCTACCGAAACATGGCGCGAGACGAAGAAATCCGCCCCCGCCACAGCCTGGAAACCGGCGTCGGAGTCGTTTTCCGTGAGCTCGGTGTGCGCCCCCTGCAGGCTGCCTTCGACCAACAGCGTCGTGGTGTAGATGCCAAGCCCGCCGCCCACGTACAGCTCAGCCCGATCCAGCGGCAGGATGAATTTCACCAGGCCACCGATACCGCCGCTGTACAGGCTGGCACGACTATCGGCGGTACCCAGCGCCGATACGGGAATGGTTGCCGGCGTATCGATGCGCTGCGACGCGAACAGCCCGTCGATTTCGAGGGCGATGTGAGGCGTCAGCCGGTAGCCGCCGCCGATTGCGAGACCGAATTGGCCGTCCTGGTTGACGAGTTGCGAGTTGGGCTCCTCCTTGAATGCACCCACCGCCCCGGTCAGATACCAGCGCCCGACGCGTTCCGGTTCAAACATCTTCACCTGCGCCTGGGCATGTAGCGGGATTACGGCCAACAGCGCAAGAACAACGTGGTTCCATCGGTTCTTGATTGACATTGCGTTACCCCTGGAAGATTCAAATGGCACGGGCGCGGGAAATCCATTCTGTGTGGTACGAAGCGCCGGTATGCTGCGGTGAATCATTCGCCCAAACGGGTGCAGCGGCAAGCCGCCTGTTGTTCTGGGGGTCGAAAACGGTGTCCGGGGAATTCTCATCTGCTGCCGATTCCTGCATGATTCGGGAATCCACGGTCATCGTTAAGACCGTCCACCCCCTGGTAAGTTTCTAAATATAAACAGTAAAAATAAAAAATATGGAGGTTGCCATGATCCAAGACGGCGCGTTTTACGAATCCCTGTACAACAACCGGGCGGCGGTCCCGGAGTTCCAGAGTTTTTTTGACCGCTGGGCGGCGCAGTCGGCACAGGCGCGCCGTGAACTGGACGTCGAGCTGGACGTGCCCTACGGCGACCATCGCATGGAAACCATGGACATCTTCCGTCCGCGCGGCGAGGCGAGGGCGCTGCTGATGTTCATCCACGGGGGCTACTGGCGTTCGCTCGACAAGAAGGACCATTCCTTCGTCGCTGCACCGTTCGTCAATGCCGGTGCCGCCGTTGCAGCGATAAATTATTCGCTGTGCCCGAATGTAAGAGTCGAGGACATCGTGCTGCAGTGTCTGAAGGCCGGGGCGTGGCTTTATCGCAATGCCGGCGAGGTCGGTTCGCCGCGCAACCGCATTTTCGTGGCGGGGCACTCCGCGGGTGGACATCTCACCGCAATGTGCATGGCGGCGCAATGGCCGCGGCACTCCCGCGGCTTGCCGGAAAAAGTCATGCAGGGCGGAATGTCTGTCAGCGGCATTTATGACCTGGTGCCGATTGCGCGCACGCCCTCCATCAACGTGGACGTTCGCCTGACCGAGGCCGAGGCGCTCAAGGTAAGCCCGGCTTTCATGCCGCCTGCCACCAAGGCACCCTTATACATCGCAGTGGGAGGACGGGAGATCGGCGGCTTCAAGGAACAGCATGCCTTGCTGGCCAACAATTGGCGCAGCGTCATTGCCGAGGACGTTCCCTGCCCGGAAGACAACCACTTCAGCATCCTCGATGGGTTCGCCAATCCTGAATCCGCGCTGTGCAAGGCGGTGATCCGGATGATGGGACTATCGTGAGGAACGAGGGCCGGGTAGCAATACCACTCGAACCTCGGGCCTCGTACCTCGGCCTTTTTTTTGGCGTGCTTCCCCGTTGGGCGAATTACTGGTTAAATGTCCAGTATGGCAATGAAGACGGTAGCTGGCAACCACGGCGCCGCCCACAAGGGCCGCGGCGCCACCCTCAATCCCGAAGGGCGCTTCGAGAAGGATACGCGCGAAGCATTCGACGACGGCTGGGACACGCCGCTGGAGGAAGAGGCAGGCCGTCCGCAGACCATCGTCACCGTAGAGCGCGCCAGGAGCATCATTTCCCGCAACGAATCGCCGGACATTCCCTTCACCCAGTCGATCAACCCTTACCGCGGCTGCGAGCATGGCTGTGTCTACTGCTATGCCCGCCCCTCGCATGCATACCTGAACCTGTCACCAGGTCTGGATTTCGAGACCCGGCTGTTTGCCAAGACCAACGCCGCGCAATTGCTGCAAACGGAGCTAGCCAGGCCCGGCTACACCTGCGATTGCATCACGATTGGCGCCAATACCGACCCCTATCAGCCGGTGGAACGCCAATGGAAAGTCACGCGCTCGATTCTGCAAGTGCTGGCGGCATGCAATCATCCCTGTGCCATCATCACCAAGAACGCCATGGTGGAGCGCGATCTCGATGTCCTGGCGCCGATGGCGGCGAAGAATCTGGTTCAGGTTTATATTTCAGTTACAACCTTGGATCACGATATCGCCCGGCGCATGGAACCACGCGCCTCAGCGCCGGCGCGGCGCATCGAGGCGATCCGGAGACTGGCGCAGGCGGGCGTGCCGGCTGGCGTAATGGTGGCGCCGGTGGTGCCGTTTCTGACCGATTCGGGAATCGAGGCCGTGCTTGAAGCGGCGCGCGAGGCCGGTGCAGACCGTGCCGGCTACACCCTGATGAGGCTGCCCTGGGAGGTCAAGGACTTGTTCAAGGACTGGCTCGAACACAACTTCCCGCTCAAGGCAGCACACGTGATGAGTCGCGTGCGCGAGATGCGCGACGGACGCGAGAACGATCCGGAGTTCGGCTCGCGCATGCGCGGGGCGGGGGAACTGGCGGAGCTGCTGAGCACGCGATTCAACGTGGCTTGCCGCCGGCTCCGACTGAACCACGTACGTCGCGGGCCGCTGGATACGACAAAGTTCAGGCCCCCGAGACTCGGTGGCCAGATGGATCTGTTCTGATGGTCAAGATTTATTCTGCCGCGACGTTGCCGGACGCGCACCTCGTGCGTGGACTGCTGGGACAGGCGGGGATCGACGCCACGGTATTCAACGAGAACCTGCAGGGCGGGTTGGGCGAGATTCCCTTTACCCATGCCTACCCGGAAGTGTGGATCGTGGACGAGCATGACCTGCAACGGGCACGCGAAGTGATCCGTCAGATCGAGCGGCCGGCGCCCAGTTCGGGATCCGTTATCTGCCCGCGTTGTAATGAAGGCAGTCCCGGACATTTTCAGGTCTGCTGGAATTGTGGCGAAGCGTTCTGAGCCGGATGCGATGCGGCGCAAGATGCTGCGGGGGATGGCAGCCGGCGTGCTCGCAACGGGAGCTACCACGGCGCTGATGTCGCGAAGAGTGCAAAGCGCCTCGCCGGCGCCGGCGGCGCTTTACGTCGGCGAGGAGTTGGCGCGCTACGGTTTTCCAGACGGTCATCCGCTTGGGGCCGACCGGCAGGGGGCGTTCTACAGGGAAGCCGCCGCCCAGGGGCTGCTGGAGAAAGTACCGGTGCAGGCGCCGCGGGTCGCCACGCGCGAGGAAATCGAGCGCTTTCACAGCAAGCGCCATGTCGAAAAAGTAATGCACGCCGAGCGTGACCGGCTTGAGTATCTCGACAGCGGCGACACGCCGGTTTTCCCCGGCGTATACCGTGCGTCGGCGTCGGTTGTCGGGTCCGCTCTGGACGGCCTTGCCCGCATCATGGCGGGCGCGTGCGTGCGCACCTTTCAGCCGATCGGCGGACTTCATCATGCCGGGCGCGATCATGCGGCCGGATTCTGCGTATTCAACGACCTCGGCGTGGTAATCGAGACGCTGCGTTCCCGGTACGGCATCGGGCGCGTCGCCTACGTGGACATCGACGTACATCACGGCGACGGCATCTTTTATCCGTTCGAGGACGACCCTGATGTGATTGTTGCCGACATCCACGAGGACGGCATTCATCTCTATCCCGGCACCGGGCGCGAGGACGAAACCGGTAAGGGAAAAGCCAAAGGCACCAAGCTCAACATCCCGCTTGCGCCGCGCTCCGGCGACAGGGCGTTCGTGCAGGTCTGGCCGCGGGTGGTGGCGCACCTGACCAGGTTCGAACCGGAATTCGTGGTGTTTCAGTGCGGCGCCGATGGATTGAAAGGCGATCCGCTTGCGCACCTCGAGTATTCGCCGGCCGTGCACGCGCACGCAACGCAGAGCCTGGTGCAGATCGCCAGGCGCTTTGCCCACGGACGCCTGATGGTTTT
>JAXIOX010000150.1:0-3586 GCA_045403275.1 Burkholderiales bacterium
CAAAGGAACGCAAAGAAACCTGACAGGAATCTCAACGCAGAGGCGCGGAGAATAACAGAGAGTGCGCGGAGTGACGCTTCGTCAGTCAAAGTATTCACCGCCTTTTTTTCTATCGTATTCGTTTTGGTTTTCTTTGCGTCCTTTGCGTCTTTGCGGTGAAAATGGTTTTCGTCGTAGTCACGCGAGCTTTACGAGTTGTTTGCCCAGGTTCTGGCCCTTCAGCAGGCCAATGAATGCCTTCGGCGCATTCTGCAGACCTTCGGCGATAGTCTCGTGGTACTTGATCTTCCCCTGCGAAACCAGACTTGCGAGCTTCGGTATCGCGTGCTGGTACAGGTCGACGCGATCGAAAACGATGAATCCCTGCAGCTTCACCCGGTTCACCAGCAGTGAACGCATCATCTTCACGCCATAGGGCTCGGTGGCGTTGTACTCGGCGATCATTCCGCACAGCGCCACGCGCGAAAACGGATTGAGCACCCTGAACGCGGCATCCATCACTTCGCCGCCGACGTTCTCGAAATAATTGTCCACGCCATTCGGGCACGCCGCCTTGAGATCGTCCACGAGCTTGCCGGCCTTGTAATCGACGCAGGCATCGAACCCGAGTTCCTTGACCGCGAATTCGCACTTCTTCGCGCCGCCGGCGATGCCGACCGCGCGACAACCCTGCAATTTCGCCAGTTGCCCGACCACGCCGCCGACCGCGCCGGTGGCCGCAGACACCAGCACGGTTTCGCCTGCTTTCGGCGCGCAGTGCTCCAGGAGTCCGATCCACGCGGTTCCGCCTGGCATGCCGCAGACGCCCAGATACGCCGATAGCGGCACCAGCTTGGGATCCACCACGGCGAGCCCATCGCCGTTGGTAATCGCGTACAGCTGCCAGCCGAGCGTGCCGACCACGTTATCGCCGACCTTGAACTTGGGATTGTTCGACTCGACCACCTCGCCGACCGTGCCGCCGGTCATGACCTCGCCGATCTCGACGTACTTGGTGTACGACTTCACCGCGTTCATCCGGCCGCGCATGTAGGGATCGAGCGAAAGCCACAGATTCTTCACCAGCGCTTCGCCGGGTCGGGGTTTCAAAACATCGGTTTCGACGATCTTGAAGTTCGATTCCTCGACCCAGCCGGTAGGGCGGCTGGCGAGCAGCACCTGCATGTTCCTGGCCATGTTGACTCCCTGATGTTGTGGCAATTCGTATAGCATTCTACCGGACGCGAACCGTCAACCCTGTCATTGCCGAACGCCGCCATGATCTATGCGCTGAACCTTTTCAATCTCATCCCCGGCAAGGAGAACGACTACCGTGATTACAGCGTCAAGGCCGGCAGGATCATCTTCGGCCTCGGCGGGAAGGTGGTGAGTGCCGGCACCGGTCCGCTGCGCGAAATGCATGGCGATACCACTCGCCGCCAGCTGATCGTGGTCGAGTTTCCCAGCCTGGAAGTGTTCGAACAGTTCATCGACGAGGCCGAAAGCCAGAACATCCATCACCTGCGGGAGAATTCGACCACGGACTACATCTGGACGCTGTACCACCCCTGGGACATCAGGAAGTGGGTGAAAGAAACCACCTCCCCCTGACCACTCATGGAGGCTTCATCGGGTTTGGACAATTGGTCGCAAGTGCGGATCGAGCCGGATTTCGACGCGGCCACTACCCGGGAGTGATCAGGCGGAGCGGGAGTAACGGACGGTTGTTTTTTCACTGAACGATATAGAGAAGGCAGATGGAAGGATGAACGCTAAAAAGTTGAATCCTCTTTTCTGGGTCACGATCGCTGCCTTGATACCGGGGACGGCGCCGGCGGTCAACGTTTTCTCGGTACGCGATCTGCCGGTCCAACACATGACCGACGAAGACAGGGAAATGCTCAGGGCCGCCGTATTCGGGACGCTCGATGGGACGCCGGAAGGAAATACCGTGCGCTGGGAAAATCCGAAAACCGGCGCGCACGGCGATCTTACTCCACGCGCAAGCTTCGATCGCGCGGGGCAGCCCTGCCGGGATCTCGAAGTGGCGAATTCGGCGCGTGGACATGACAACCGTATTGTTCTTACGCTCTGCAAACAGCCCGATGGCGAGTGGAAGATCGAACCGCAATAGCTCGGCCGGCAATCCATGACGCTGCAACGAGCGTCCGGGTCACTACCGGTGGCGAGCCGGATGCTAACATTGGCTTGCGACTCACCCAACGCTCGCAACGTTCGCCTTCGGCAATTCCAACCAGGAGACTTTTTTTGAAGAAAGACATCTGGACCCGACGGGCGCATGCCCTTCAGTTTGGTTGGCGGCTTCTCGCCGTGGCCGCGGCAATGTCGGTGGCTTGTTCGCTTCATGCCCAGACTGCCGCACCGCAAAAGAAGGAGAGCAGCGTCACCCTCTACGGTGGATATCGGTGGGGCGGCAGCCTTACCGACGAGAACACCGAGTCGTCCGTGAGCGTCAGGAACGATGTCAGCTACGCAATCGCTGTAGACATCGGCCTCGACCGGCAGACGCAGGTGCAGCTGTTTTACAGCCAACAGCACAGCGCACTCAGCTCCGAGTCCTTTGCGCCGACGTTGAACAACGAGGGGCTCGCCATCGACTACTACCACGTGGGCGGCACCTACTTCTTTGAGGAAGTAGGTGCCGGAGGCTACGTAATGGCTGGATTCGGCGCTACCCACATGCGCCCCGATCGTGGCGATCTCAATTCGGAGACATTCCTGTCCGGCCACATTGGCGCAGGCTTCATGATTCCGCTCGGCAAGCACGTCGGATTGCGTTTCGAGGCGCGCGGCTACGGCACCCTCATCAACAACGACAGTGCGATGTTCTGCAGCGATAACGGCGGCTGCGTCGTCGCGATCAAGGGCGACGCGATGTACCAGGGTGAAGCGCTGGCGGGCTTGTCGATCCGATTCTGAGCCGTCAGGCCGACTCCGCCGAACCTGCGGGTTCGGCGGGCGGTATCTGGCATGTCGTCGTGACAGTGTGGTCACCGTCTCCGATGGCGAACTGGTCAGGCGGGCGAGTCCGGGCCGTGCGCCGACTGATCATCCGGCCGTAAACTGGTCGAAGTCCCGGCGAAGAGCTTCGTCGTAATTATTAAGAACGGCAAGGTCTTCAAGGACACCGTGTCGAAATAACAACCTCAGGATTCCAAGATCCCTGGTGGCAGGGAGATCCCGATGCCAATGAAGTCATCGACCGTGAAGCGATCAGGAACACATGTTCCGGGACATGGGTGACAGTGGATCATACGAGGGCGAGATTGAACTGGGCGATTTGTTGATGACAAAAGAACACGTCCAACACGCCGTCCGATGTCGTCGGTCGCAAGGCCACGGAGTAGCCGCAAAGGCCTTGCTGATGCGCAAGCTGCGGCCGCGATGGGACAAGAACCCCTGTTGTTGCACCCGACGCACGATGTCCCCGGGGGAAAAGAATGCAAAGCCGCCCGGAAAACGTTATCATGCCGCCGCCAAGGCGGAACCCGTTCGGGCGACGGCGAAGTACGTCAGATTGAAAGTCGTTTTCAACCCCAAGATGGAGACAAGCACCATGAGAAAGCTGGCAATTGGATTGGTTTCA
>JAXIOX010000228.1:0-4150 GCA_045403275.1 Burkholderiales bacterium
CGCCGCCTTTCAACTGTTCCGCAAGAACCCGCTGCTCTGGGTGGTGCTCAACCTGGCGCTGATGCTGATCGGCGTGGGGCTGAGCGTGCTGCCGGTGATCGGCGCCTACGTGCTGTACCTGCTCACCCCGGTGTTCCTGGGCGGGCTCATGACGGCCGCAAAGGATCTCGAGTCCGGTCAGGACATCGAGATCGCGCACCTTTTCCGCGGTTTTCGCCATAACGCCGCGCATCTGGTGACGGTCGGCGGGGTGTATCTGGTGGGACAGGTGGTGATCTCCGGCGCGATGCTGACCGTCGGCGGTCCAGAGTTCCAGGAAGCGGTGAAGGCGGGAATCGGCGCGCTCGATGCCTCGGCGCTCACGCCCGAGGCCGCCAGGCGCGTATTGCAGGCGATGCTGGTGGGAACCGTGTTGTTCGTTCCGCTGGCGATGGCGGTGTGGTTCGCGCCGGCGCTGGTGATCCTCGACGACCAGACTGGCTTCCAGGCGTTGTGGACCAGCCTGCTGGCGTGCCTGCGCAACGTCTTGCCCCTGCTGCTCTACAGCATCGTAAGTTCAGTCCTGCTCCTGTTCGCCGTGATTCCCTTCGGCCTCGGGCTGATCCTGTGGATCCCGGTGATGCTGCTCACGACCTACACCAGCTATCGCGACGTGTTCGTCCCCGGCCAGTCGGCCAGCTAAATCTGTTTAAACTTACGCGGGAACAAGCTTGGCGTAGTCGAGCGCAAGCCACTTGAGTCCCGCGTCGCGGAAATTCACCTGGACCCGCGCGTCCGAGCCGCGGCCCTCGGCGTTGACGATCACCCCGGCGCCGAACTTCGGATGCACCACGTTCTGACCGATACGCCAGCCTGATGTGCCGGCCTCGACCTTCGGCGCCCTGGCTTCTGAACCGGCTTCATTTCCACCGGAGGCGACGAAGCCGGAGAACTTCGTGGCGTTGATGCGTTTCAGCAACTGGTCGGGAATCTCTTCGAAAAAGCGCGAGGGTACGTTGTAGCGGGTCTGGCCGTGCAGCAGGCGCGTTTGCGCATGGGTGAGATAAAGCCTGCGGCGCGCGCGCGTGAGCGCGACGTACATCAGCCGCCGTTCCTCTTCCAGGCCGTCCTGCTCGATCAGGCTGTTCTCATGCGGGAACAAGCCTTCCTCCAGGCCGCTGATGAATACCGTGTGAAACTCCAGGCCCTTGGCCGAATGCACGGTCATCAGTTGCAATGCATCCGCGCCCTCGCCCGCCTGGTGCTCGCCGGCTTCGAGCGCCGCGTGCGCCAGGAACGCATTCAGCGGGTCCAGACCTTCCGACCTGATCTCGCCTTCCGCGCTGATCAATGTGATCGGGCCGTCCTCGCCGACGAACGCCGCCCCCGCGTTGGTCAGTTCATTGAGGTTCTCGATCCGGTCCGCGCCCTCCTTCTCGGTCTGGTAGTGCGCGATCAGACCGCTGGTTGCAACCACGTGGTCAACGATCTCGGGCAGCGGCAGATTCTCGCACGCTTTGTGCATTGCCTCGATCAACTGGATGAAAGCAGCGATGCTGGTACCGGCCTTGCCGCTTGGCGCACTGGCGCAGGCGGCCTGCCACAACGAGGTGCCGCGCCCCGCGGCGGCTTCCTGCAGTTGCTCGAGGCTGCGGTTGCCGATTCCGCGGGTGGGGAAGTTGACCACCCGCAGGAAAGCGCCGTCGTCGTCGGGGTTCGCGGTCAGGCGCAGGTAGGCGAGCGCGTGCTTGATCTCCTGGCGCTCGAAAAAGCGCAGCCCTCCGTACACGCGATAGGATATTCCGGCATTGAACAGCGCGTGCTCGAGCACGCGGGACTGGGCGTTCGAGCGGTACAGCAGCGCCATGTCGGAAAGCGCCACGCCTTCGCTGTGAAGCTGGCGCACCTCGTCGACGATGCAGGCGGCTTCCTCGACGTCGGTCATGGCCTGGTACACCCGCAGCAGCTCGCCGCTGCCTTCCGAGGTCCACAGGTTCTTGCCCAGCCGGGTACGGTTGTGGCGGATCAGCGCGTTGGCCGCGTCGAGGATGTTGCCGTGGCTGCGGTAGTTCTGCTCGAGCTTGATGACTTTCTCGATACTAAAGTCCTTCTCCAGATCGAGCATGTTGCCAGCGTGCGCCCCGCGAAACCTGTATATGGACTGATCGTCGTCTCCCACCCCGAAGATGGTGTTGTTGGGGCCGGCAAGCAGCTTCAGCCACAGGTACTGCAGGCGATTGGTGTCCTGGAATTCGTCCACCAGGATGTGCTTGAAGCGTCCGCGGTAATGCTCCCGCAGCAGTTCGTTCCTGCCCAGCAGTTCGTAGCAGCGAAGCAGCAGTTCGGCGAAATCCACCACGCCGTCGCGATTGCATTGCGCCTCGTAGCCTTCGTAGACGGCCAGCAGCCGGCGCGAGAAGTCGTCGGGCGCGTCCACTTGCGCCGCCCGCAAGCCCTCCTCCTTGGCTGAGTTGATGAAGTTCTGCGCCTGCCGCGGCGGGTACTTTTCGTCATCCACGTTCATCGCCTTCATCACCCGCTTGATCACCGCCAGTTGATCGGCGGAATCGAGGATCTGAAAGGTCTGCGGCAGCCCGGCGTCGCGGTAGTGCGTGCGCAAGATGCGGTTACACAGTCCGTGAAAAGTGCCGACCCACATGCCGCGGGTGTTGATCGGCAGCATCGCCGAAATGCGGGTGAGCATTTCGCGCGCGGCCTTGTTGGTGAAGGTCACCGCCAGAATGCCCTGCGGCCCGATCTGGCCGGTCTGGATCAGCCACGCGATGCGGGTGGTGAGCACCCGGGTCTTTCCCGAGCCGGCGCCGGCAAGGATCAACGCGGACTGGTGCGGGAGCGTGACGGCTTCGAGCTGCTGGGGATTCAGACCTTCGAGAATCGACATTCGGGAAACTGAGAACAGGTGCGGTTTCGGTGCCGAATTATACCCACCTCACCCCTGCCCTCTCCTCCCTGAAGGTTGGAGAGGGAGACGAAAAACTAGAGGTGCGCGACCAGTTGGTGTGAGGTTGCTTTTCCTTCACCCTCTCCGCCTTTAGGGGGAGAGGGCCGGGGAGAGGTGGAGGAGCGGGCCGGGATGAGGTGCGCTGACCTCGCCGACCAGATGTCGCAGCAGCAGTGTGCTGTTTGGCCGGATGGCGAACTCCGTCGGATTGCCGGCGGCGCGTTCCAAGGACTTATTGCAACGACGCCATTGGTTCGAGACGAGGATTCATGTCCTTGAGCCGAGCGCCCAGCGCATTGGCTTCCTGCTCGTTGGGGAAACCCGTGATGCGCACTCGGTAACGTTGTCCGTCGTCGCCCGTCTGCGGCAGGATGCGCGCCGGGTATCCATCGCGGCGCAGGCTGTCGTAGAGCGCCAGCGCTTCGGTCTGACGATCATAGCTGGCGAGGTACAGCTTCCAGCGGCCACCCTTGCGGATCGCACCCTGGCCCGCGGCGATTTCGGTTTCCGCCGCCCACTCCTTGAGCTGCTCCATCGGGACCGCGTTAACGGTTGCAGCGCCGGTCTTCGGGGCCTGCAGGTAGGTCAGCGGGTCCTTCATTTCCAGCGGGGCATCGCCCGCGCGGGTAACGGTGACCTTGCCCTCGATCAGTACCAGCACCCCCTTGTCGCCCAGGTTCTTACCCCAGATATCGGTGCCGCGGATGCCGGCAGTGATGGTCGGAAACTGCACGGTGATATCACGTCTGGCGCGCGTTTGCGTTACCGCTGCGGTAGTAAAGCGAAATGCGCCCTCCAGCACTTTAAGCGTCGCTTTTACAAAATTCTGCTGCCGGCGCTGCAACAGGCCGGAAATCTGCAGTTGACCGTTCTCGCCGAGCTTGATCATGCTGCCGTCGCCAAGTCGCAACAGCAGGCGCGCATTGACACCCGTAACGACCTCGTCGTTGCTCTTCAATTCGGTGCCGATAGCTAGCGGCTGGCGTTTCCCGTCGCGGATTATCCAGGCCGGTGACTGGACGCCTTCGACAACGGCGTCGGGAGCCGCCTGCAACGGCATGGCGGCGCATATCAAAAGGGCAGCGATCCCTGCGCGAATGAGCATCATGAGTTCACCTGCAGTACCAAATTTACGCCGACAAATACGAACTGAAACGCCCAACGGATGCGGACCCGAACGCTATAATCCGCCTTTTTGAGGCTTTGGTT
>JAXIOX010000054.1:0-7536 GCA_045403275.1 Burkholderiales bacterium
GTTGCGTGTGGCGTGTTGCCTTCAGCCCCACAGTGGGAGACAAATTGACCGTCGTGCAAGTGTGCTTGGCGGCAACCCAGGTCAACGGCCCCGTTCCATCTCCTGCTCGGCGCTTTCGTGCTCCATCATCTGTTCCATCATCTGCTGCATCATGTCCATGCGAAACTCCACGGACCTGTGGTTTTTCATCATCATCATGCACATTCCCATGCCGTCACCCGCGTCCGTCACGGACTCGGCCTGATCCTTCCTGGCCTTGGCCATCATGTCACCGTCCTTCATCCCTGCGCCCATACCGCCCATCATCTTCATGCCCTCTTGCATGGACTGCATGTGCTCCTGCATGAGTTTTTGGCGCTCTGCCGGATCCTTGGCCGAGTGGATTTTTTCCATCTGCTCCTGCATCTTTTTCATTTTCTCCTGCATTTTTTCCATCCTCATTCCCGCAGCCTTATCGTCCTGCGCGGCAGCGGCCTGACCCTGGTCCGTGCCGGGATGGTGAGCGGCGTGATCTTCTTCGTCTGCCGCCTGCACCACGGGTGCGGCAAGCAGCGACGCCAGAAACATCGAAAGCGCGAATTTGTTCATTTGAACTCTCCTTCAGTAAAGTCTGCCACTCGAGCAACGTCAGCGCCCGTCAATATCATTGCGCTTCTTCAGATATTCATCTCTCGACAGCTCGCCCCGTGCATAGGTTTAGTCCAGCAGTTCGCGCGCGGAAGGCGAACGCCCCTTGAAGCGATCCGTAAAAACGAAGTAAGCAAAGACGAACGGGATCAGCCACACGACCAAGAGGATCAGCCACCCCCCGAACATCCATGTTCCGTGGTCAGGCATCGTTCGTGTCCCTCGACATGGGTCACACCGGAACTGCAAATACCACTTGCAGATGTCGCCTGCCAGGCTAACTCCTGGCTGATCAGGAAGCGTTGACGCACGTCAAGTTTCGATTGATGGACACCGGTGCATCACGGCAGCATTGGCCATCCCCGTTAATCCCGCATCAGCCAGGCGTAGAGCGGACACCAACCGGCAATTCCGCTGGCGAGCGGCAGCAAACCTATGAGGCCGATCCACCGCCAATTTCCGGAGACAAAAAATGCCACGGCAAGCAGCGCGATTCCAACTGCGATGCGCAGAAAACGGTCGAGTGGTTCAACATTGACCAGCATCACTTACCTCCTTGCCACTGCAGAGCCCTATCCACGTTACGGCACATTCCGGCCCCGGAATCCGGTCGTCCCCGGCCTGCTGAAGCACGACTATTGACGGTCGCCCTCTTCCCGCCTCGGGCACCCGATCGGCCGGTCATCCGCATCGAGAGGGCACCGATTGATTTCGACCGATGTCTGTTGAAAAAAACAGGTCAAAGCGCTGGTAGCGGCGGCCAGCGCCCAGAACACAAAGAAACCGATGGAGTACACCGCTGTGCGGCTCCAGGCGACCGGTTCCCCGAAGACAACGAGTTCCTGCGGATCGAATGCGGTGAAGAACACGACCTCGGCCACGCCCGCGACGATGAACGAAGGCCAGAGTATCCAGATCAGTTTCTCTTGGATCATGGTTACGCCCCTTCCGGCGCCATCGCCTGGAGTTGAATGCTTTCCTGGATTGCGGCGTCCCATTCCCCCGTGAGGCGCCAGTTTCGATCGCCATCCTCAAGGAACAAATTCCAGCGCCCGCTTGCGGTCGCCGGCAGTCCGCCCTCGTACCAGCCGTTGGCGTCGCCTCTGAGCCTGGTCTCGCGGTCGAGGCCGGCGCGCGTGCGATGAACCAGCCTCAACACCAGCTCCCGTGGCAGGCCCGGTCCGGTCAGGAAGACCCGCACCCGGTGCTCGCCGAACAGGACCCGCGCGCGCATATCAAGTTGCGCCGCTGCAGTTTCACGCCTGATCACTTGATTGATCGCCAGCCCTTGCCTGTAATAGTCGTCCGCGACCAGCCCGTCCTCGTTCTTCACTGCAATCCAGGTGGTGATGATGCCGGCCACGATCACGATTGCCGGGCCGGCCATCAGCAGCCAAGGCCAGGGCTCACGGTACCAGGGCTTGCGCACTTGTCCCGAAACAACGCTCATTTTTTCCTCACTGGACGATGAAACTCGCCTTTTCCGTCACCACGATGGCACTCTCGTCACCGATGTCTCGAACGGTGAAGACGATGGTGTTGGCGCCGTTGCGCGCGTGCTTGCGCGCCGCCTTGATGCGCAACGGAATCATGCGCGCGGATGCCGGACCCACGTCTACCGCTCGCGAGCCCCCTTCGATCTCCATGTCCTGAAGTCCGCTGGCCGAGATCTGGAAAGTGCGCGGCTTCTCCGAAGTGTTCATGATTTGCAGCCGATAGACGTTCTCCACTGTCTCGTCGTCAGCGTCGCGAGAGCTGGTGATGCGGTCGCGAATGACATCCACCTTTACCGGGACGCGCTCGTACAGCGTTACGCCGGCAGCCGCGATGATGGCCCACAGCACCACCGTGTAAACCAGCACCCGCGGCCGCAGCACCCGCTTCAGCGTTTGCGCCGGCGTGTAGTGCTTCTGCAAGGCGTTCTCGGTGGCGTAGCGGATCAGCCCCTTCGGGTAGCCCATCTTGTCCATGACCTGGTTGCAGCCGTCGATGCAGGCGGCACAGCCGATGCACTCGTACTGCAGACCCTTGCGGATGTCGATCCCGGTCGGGCAGACCTGCACGCAGATGCCGCAATCGACGCAGTCCCCCAGCCCCCTGGCCTTGTAGTCGATGCTTCTGGCGCGGGCGCCGCGTGGCTCTCCCCGTTCCCGATCGTAGGTGATCACCAGCGTGTCCTGGTCGAACATCACGCTCTGAAAGCGCGCGTAAGGGCACATGTACTTACAGACCTGCTCGCGCATCCACCCGGCGTTGCCGTAGGTGGCGAAGCCGTAGAACACGATCCAGAAGGTTTCCCACGGCCCGGTGCCCAGCGACAGTACCGACCGGCCCAACTCCTGAACCGGCGTGAAGTAACCAACGAAGGTAAATCCCGTCCAAAGCCCGAGCGCAATCCACACGCCGTGTTTGGCGGCCTTCAGGCCGATTTTCTGCGCGGACAGCGGCGACTGATCGAGCTTCATGCGCTTGAGGCGATCGCCTTCGATGACTTTCTCGATCCACATGAAGATCTCGGTGTAGACGGTCTGCGGACAGGCGAATCCGCACCACAGGCGCCCGGCCACCGCAGTGAACAGGAACAGCGAGTAGGCGGAGATGATCAACAGGACGGCGAGATAGACGATGTCCTGCGGCCAGAACACCAATCCGAAGATGTAGAACTTGCGTTGCACCAGGTCAAACAACACCGCCTGGCGGCCGTTCCACGACAGCCACGGCAGGCCGTAGAACACCAATTGCGTACCCCATACGAATATCCAGCGCCACACCGCAAACTTGCCGGTCACCGCGCGCGGGTAGATTTTCCTGCGCAGCTCATAAAGCGATTCCCCGACCGGATCAGTCTGGGTGACTCGTCCCGGATCGAGAGAGGATTCCATATTTTTTACCCTGACGAAGCGACGTGTAACGACTCACGTGTGACGGGCACCGACCTTGCCCCCTTCGATCGGCCGCCGTTCACGTGTCTCCCGTCATTGATTGCTCTGCACTTGTTACTCGTCACTCGTCCCTTGTCACTGCTTTTGGGAAAGACCCCACACATAGGCCGCCAGCACGTGCGACTTGGCGTCGCCCAGGAAATCACCCCAGGCGGGCATCTTGTTGTTCCGGCCTGCGCGGATGGTTTCCGAGATGGTGGTCTCGCCGCCGCCGTAGAGCCACGCCTTGTCCGTCAGGTTGGGCGAGCCGAGTGCGGCATTGCCCTTGCCGTCGGCACCGTGACAGGCCATGCAGTTGGCCGCGAACAGTGACTTGCCCTGGGCCGCGAGCAGGCTGTCATGCGTCAAACCCGACAGCGACAAGACATAGTGCGCCGTAGCCTTGACGCCCTCGTCGCCGAGCACCGGCCCGAACGGCGGCATGACGCCGTTGCGGCCGTTGACGATGGTGGCCTTGATGGTCGCCGGATCGTCGCCGTAAAGCCAGTCGTTGTCGGCAAGATTCGGAAAGCCGCGGCTGCCGCGCGCATCCGACGCATGACACTGCGCACAATAGTTCAAAAACAGGCGCTGACCGATTTCACGCGCCTTAGGATCGCCCGCCACCGCCGGGATGTCCATCGAGGCAAATTTCGCGAACAGTGGACCGTAACGTTCGACCGCCCGAGCCTGCTCGGACTCGTACTGTCCGGTCGAAGTCCACTTGTAGGTGCCGGCGAACTTGCCCAGGCCGGGGTACAGAACCAGATATGCCAACCCGAAGACGATGGTGATGTAGAACAGCCAGCGCCACCAGTTGGGCAGCGGATTATTGTACTCCTCCAGGTTTTCGTCCCAGACATGGCCCATCGTTCCCGCCTGCTGGCCGGGGACGCGCCGGCTGCGCCTCGTCCACAACGGCACTGCGCACGCGACGATGCTCACGACCGTGATGACGGCGACGTAATAGCTCCAGAAATCGCTGGTGAAATCGCTCACTTGGCGCTCCCGTTCGTTTCAATGGGTTCTTCGTCCTCGAGCGCCATGCGCGAAGCCTTGTCGAAGTCTTGCTTGCGCCGGCCGCTGTACGCCCAAGCAACGATGCAGATGAACGTGACCAGGGCGACCAAAGTCATGAGGATGCGTGCGTCATTCAGATCCATTTGATTCACCTCACCGTCCTGATCGCCGTGCCCATCCCCTGCAGGTAGGCGACCAGCGCTTCCATTTCGGTCCTGCCCTTGACCTCGTCTGCCGCACCCGCGATCTGTTCGTCGGTATAGGGCACGCCGACACGGCGCAGGCCGCGCATCTTCGCAGCGGTGTGCGTTTCGTCGATGCGATTTCTCGCCAGCCACGGGTAGCCCGGCATGTTCGACTCCGGTACCACGTCGCGCGGCTGCATCAGGTGCAGGACGTGCCACTCGTCGCTGTAGCGGCCGCCGACCCTGGCGAGATCGGGCCCGGTGCGCTTACTGCCCCACTGGAACGGATGGTCGTACACGTACTCGCCCGCCACCGAGTAGTGCCCGTAGCGCTCGGTCTCGGCGCGGAACGGACGGATCATCTGCGAGTGGCAGTTGTAGCAGCCCTCGCGAATGTAGACATCGCGGCCTTCCAGCCGCAGCGCGCTATAGGGTGTGAGCCCCGCAACCGGTTCGGTGGTGGATCTCTGGAAGAACAGCGGCACGATCTCCACCAAGCCGCCCACCGCCACCACCAGGATCGTGAGCACGATGAACAGGGAGACGTTCCTCTCGATTTTTTCCTGCAACGAATTTGTCGTCATTCTTTGACTCCGGAATGAAAACCTAAAGTCCTACCACGAAGGCACGAAGACACGAAGAAACACAAAGACGCCACAAATTTCTCTGCGGTACCGGGCAAACGTCAGCCCGGAGTTGCTTGCTTCCCTTGCGGCCTTGGCAGCCAGATGCTCCGTCCCGGGCGTTCATCTGAATTTTTGAACTCTTCGTGTCTTCGTGTCTTCGTGGTGAGAATTGGATGTTGAATTTCAGGCGTGGGCGCCGACGGGTATCGGGATCCGCGCATCCACCGGCTTCCGACCGGCCACCGTCTTCCATACGTTCCACGCCATGATCAGCATTCCGGACAGGAACAGAATGCCGCCCAGCAGGCGGATCGCGTAAAACGGATACGTCGCCTTCACGCTCTCGACGAAGGTATAGGTCAGCGTCCCGTCAGGGTTCGACGCACGCCACATCAGGCCCTGCATCACCCCCGCGATCCACATCGCCGCGATGTACAGCACCACCCCGATCGTAGCGATCCAGAAGTGCGCGGTGATCAATGGCACGCTGTGCATTTCGGTGCGGCCGAACAATCTCGGTATCAGGTAGTAGAGGCTGCCGATCGAGATGAACGCCACCCAGCCGAGCGCGCCGGAGTGCACGTGGCCGATGGTCCAGTCGGTGTAATGCGACAGCGAGTTCACTGTCTTGATGGACATCATCGGACCTTCGAAAGTGGACATGCCGTAGAAGGACAGCGACACGACCAGGAACTTGAGGATCGGATCGGTGCGAAGTTTGTGCCACGCGCCCGACAGGGTCATGATGCCGTTGATCATCCCGCCCCAGGACGGCGCCAGCAGGATCAGCGAGAAGATCATGCCGATGGACTGCGCCCAGTCCGGCAGCGCGGTGTAATGCAGGTGATGCGGCCCCGCCCACATGTAGGTGAAGATCAGCGCCCAGAAGTGCACCACCGATAGCCGGTACGAGTACACCGGGCGTTCGGCCTGCTTGGGCACGAAGTAATACATGATCCCGAGGAAGCCCGCGGTCAGGAAGAAGCCGACCGCGTTGTGTCCGTACCACCACTGCACCATCGCATCCTGTACGCCGGCGTAGATGGAGTAGGACTTCCAGAAGCCGACCGGAATCGCCGCGCTGTTCACCAGGTGAAGCAAGGCCACGGTCAGGATGAAGGCGCCGAAGAACCAGTTGGCCACGTAGATATGCGGCGTCTTGCGCTTGCCGATGGTACCGAAGAACACCACCGCATACGACACCCATACCAGCGTAATCAGCACGTCGATCGGCCATTCGAGCTCGGCGTATTCCTTCGACGAAGTGATGCCCAGTGGCAGCGTGATCGCCGCCAGCACGATGACCGCCTGCCAGCCCCAGAAGGTGAACGCCGCCAAGCCGTCGGAGAGCAGCCGCGTGTGACAGGTGCGCTGAACGACATAGTAGGACGTGGCAAACAGCGCCGAACCGCCGAATGCGAAGATCACAGCGTTGGTGTGCAGCGGCCGCAACCGCCCGTAGGACAGCCACGAAACGCCGCCGGTCAGGTCCGGAAACATCAGTTGCGCGGCGATCAGCACGCCGACCGCCATGCCGACGATGCCCCACACCACCGTCATGATCGCGAACTGCCGGACGACTTGGTAGTTGTAAGTCGTTTGTTCCTGCATACTTGCTCCCTCGAGTGACGTCGAAGTCAACAAACGACCGGAAGCCAGCGGAAACGACACAGACTTAACCCCTTTTTTGCCCGCTACCGGCAGCGACGCCATGCTAGCTGCGGCGATCCGGGCCGAGATTGACATGGATCAAACGGCTACTGCGCCGGATCGTTTTTCATGCACCCACGCCGCCGGGGCCAACGGGAACCCGGCGGCCCAAGCCCGGGAGGCGACAGATCATTTCCGCATTTGACTCGAGTCGATGGAGCGCTCGACGTGCCACGATGGCGGCGGCGATCCTGCTCGTGACGGCCTTCCCCGCCTGGTCCGAAGGCCAAAGCCTCGCGCCCGATGTGCTGGTCAGAAAGGTTTTTGCCGATGTGCTCGCCGCCATCAAGAACACCCCGTCCGGCGACCGGGAAGGCCGCGAAAAGGCTTTGGCGTTCGCCAAGCAGAAAATCCTTCCCCATATCGACTTTGAGCGCATGACCCGACTCGCGGTGGGCAGGGCCTGGCGCACTGCCGACGCCCGGCAGCGCAAAGCGCTGGTCGCAC
>JAXIOX010000269.1:0-5085 GCA_045403275.1 Burkholderiales bacterium
ACCCTTCTGGCCGCAGGCGGAGATCAGGAACGCGAGCAGGACCAGGACACAGAGGCGGCGCATTGAAGACTTTCTAGAGGTGCAGCCGAGTTTAGCACAGCGTCTTTCTGTAACCAGCAATCCGCAAGGCGAAAAGTCAAAGTCTCACCACGAAGACTGACAACAACAAACCTGAGCGCTCACCACGAAGGCACGAAGACACGAAGTAAGGCAAGACAATGTTGTTTGATTGCCGGATTGCATAGATTTGGCAGTTCTCTCGATACCGATTGCACGGCGCTCATCGATTGAGGCTGTCTCTGTGGCCGGACACTTGAGGACAGCGTGGTCCGTACCGCGAGTTCAATTCCAGAAATTGTCCTTTGGACTCTCTTCGTGTTTCTTCGTGCCTTCGTGGTGAGAACTTCGGGTTTTTTTATACGGCAACCGGGAACAAAACTAGCGAGCGTTCCCGAGGCGGGCGACTTCGGATTCTATCCAGCCTTCGACCTTCCGGTTGAGCGTGTCGGCGGTCATTCCCCGGGGATGAACGGCCGGGCCGATGCTGACGGTGATGGTACCCGGGTGCTTGATGAACGCGTTCTTGCGCCACAAGGTTCCGGCATTATGCGCGATCGGCACCACTGGCGCGCCAGTCTGGCACGCCAGCCAGGCGCCGCCGAGATGATACCGTCCACGGCGGCCTGGGGCGATGCGGGTGCCTTCCGGGAATATCACGATCCACCAGCCTTTGGCGAGGCGGTCCTTGCCCTGTTCGAGAGTCTGCTTCAGGGAGCGGGTTGCGGAGCCGCGATCGATTGCGATCGGGCTCATCATCGCCAGTCCCCAGCCGAAGAATGGCACACGCAGCAATTCTCTCTTGAGGACCCAGACCTGCGGCGGAAGAATTTCCTGGTAAGCGAGCGTTTCCCAGGCCGATTGGTGTTTCGACAGCACGATGCTTGGCTCCGTGGGCAGGTATTCACGGCCGATCACGCGGTATTCAACCCCGCAGACGGCCCGTGCCAGCGCGATCACCAAACGCGACCAGGTGGTGATGATGCGATAGCGGGTCAGCGGTTCGAGCGCAAAGGTGAGCAGCGAAATGACGGCGAAGACTACCGTGAGCGCGAACCGGATAATCTCGAAGACGGCCGAGCGCAGGAGGGCCGCAACGATGCTCATGAAACGATATGCCGCACCGCTTCGGCAAGGTCGGCGAAAAACAACGTGTTCTCCGGCATACCGCCCGCGCTTTTGGTCTTGGCCCCTTTGCCGGTGAGTACCAGAATCGGTTGGGCGCGTGCGGCCGTCGCGGCCTGCAGGTCACGCAGCGAATCTCCGACGCTCGGAACGCCGGCCAGGTCCACGTTGAACCGCTGGGCGATGTCGAGAAACATCCCCGGCTTCGGCTTGCGGCAGTCGCAGTCCGCCTCGGCCGCGTGCGGGCAGTAGAACAATGCGTCAATGCGTCCGCCGACCTGGCCCAGCGCACGATACATTTTGTCGTTGATCGCATTCAGCGCACCCATGTCGAACAGGCCGCGACCGATGCCGGATTGGTTGGAGGCCACGACCACGCGGTAGCCGGCGTGGTTCAGCCGTGCAATCGCATCCAGGCTTCCCGGAATCGGCTTCCACTCCTCGGGGTTCTTGATGAACTGATCGCTGTCCTGATTGATGACGCCGTCGCGATCGAGGATGACTAATTTCATCGGCGAGAGGCGAGAGTCGAGAGGCAAGAGGCGTGAGGCGCGAGGCGTGAGGCGTGAGGCGCGAGGCGTGAGGCTAAGGGCATTCGGGTGCGCATTAGGGTCAAGCCGCCAGCTTGGAAATGTCGGCGATGCGATTCATTTCCTGGCGCAAATCCGCCAGCAGCGCCAGACGATTCTGGCGTACCGCAGCGTCCTCCACCATGACCATTACCGAGTCAAAAAATGCGTCGACGGGTGATTTCAGCACGGCGAACGCCTTCAGGTAACCTGCGTAATCGCCGTTTTGCAGTAGCGGGGTCGCGTTCCGGGTAGCCGTCGCAAGCGCATTGAACAGATCACGCTCGGCCGTCTCGGTCAATACCTCGGCCTGGGCGCGTTTGAAGGATTCTCCTTTGGCTTCCGCCTGTTTCAGGATATTGACCACGCGCTTGTTGGCGGCGGCGAGACTTTCCGCCTCCGGCAGGCTGGCGAAAGCGCGCACAGCGGCCAGTTGCAGGGGTACTTGACGAAGCTGGACCGGCCGCATGCACAGCACCGCTTCAATTTCGTTCGCGGTATAGCCTGCCTCGCGCAGGTAACCGCGCAGGCGTTCGAAAATGAACTCCTGCAAATTGGTGTGCGTGTCGCCAATCATGCCGCGTGGGAATACCAGGAACGCTGCATTGATCAGATCATGCAACGATACTGACAGTTTGCCCTCGATGAGCATCCGGATCACACCCAGCGCATGGCGACGAAGGGCGAACGGATCCTTGTCTCCGGTCGGCTGTTGGCCGATGCCGAACATGCCGGTGAGCACCTCCAGCTTGTCCGCCAGCGCGAGCGCCGTTGCAATCTCGCCACCGGGCAATTCGTCGCCGGCGAATCGCGGCCGATAATGCTGCTCGATTGCGTCGGCCACGCGCGCATCCTCGCCATCGGCGAGCGCGCAATACCGGCCCATGATTCCCTGAAGCTCGGGGAATTCACCGACCATGGTGGTAACCAGATCGGCCTTGGCGAGCAACGCAGCGCGGTCGGCAAGCAGCGGATCTGCGCCGATCATCTGTGCAATCGCCCCGGCCAGCGCACGAACGCGCCCGACGCGATCGAGCTGGGTGCCGAGCTTGTTGTGGTAGACGATCGAGGCGAGTCGGGGCACGCGCTCGGCAAGCTTTGTTTTCTTGTCGGTCTCGAAGAAGAAGCGCGCGTCCGCCAGCCGCGGGCGGATCACCCGCTGGTTGCCCGCGACGATGTTCTTCGGGTCGGCAAGGCGCATGTTTGAAACGATCAGGAACTTGTTGGTGAGCTTGCCGGCCGTGTCGAACAGCGGGAAATATTTCTGGTTCTGCCGCATAGTCAGGATCAGGCATTCCTGCGGCAGGCCAAGAAACTCGGGCTCGAATTGCCCGACGTACACCGTCGGCATCTCGACCAGTCCGGTGACTTCTTCGAGCAACGGCGCGACGTCCTTGTCCGACCCCAGCGAAGCCTTGAGCGCAGCCGCGTTCTGCGCGAGCTGGCGGCTGACGTCGGCCCTGCGCTTGTCGAAATCGGCGATGACGCGGCCTTCCTGCTCGAGCCGGGATTCATACTCGTCGGCGCGGACCAGAGCAATGTTCTTCGCGCCCTGGAAGCGATGACCATGAGTGATGCGGCCGGCTGCCAGGCCGAGCACGGATACGTCAAGCACCTTGTTACCGTGCAGCACGACCAGCGCGTGGGCGGGACGAATAAATTTGACGGTCGTGGTGCCATCGGCGAGCTGGTAGTTCATCACTTTCGGAATGGGCAGCTTGCCGATGGCTTTCTCGATCGCCGTGGATAGCACTCGTTCGATTGTTTGACCTGGTGCGATGGTTCGCAGGAATACGCTCTCGGCCTTGCCATCCCGCTTGATTGCCAGCGACTCGGCGCCAACTTTGGTTTTTGCCGGAACATCGGCAAGGCGTTCCCGGCCCATGCTTGCGAGCTTCCTGCGCAGGGCGTCGCTCCAGCCGCCATCTGATTTGCGCGCGATGCTGACCGGCATGAGCTTTTGCTCGACCGGACGGTCGCTGGCCTTGGCCAGCACCGCCGAGATGAAAACCGCCAAGCGCCGGGGCGTGGCGAACGCCTTGAACCTGGACGTCGCATCCAGAACCCCGTCACCTTTCAGTCCGTCGAATACTGCACCGGCAAAGGCATCGCCCAGCCGCCTGAGAGCTTTTGGCGGCAGCTCCTCGGTGACGAGTTCGACAAGCAGATTCGAACTCATACGGTCTGTCTTTCCAGCAGTGTCGCCTTCATGGCCTGGAGGTCGAACCCAAGTTGCTGCAACTGGCCCGGCCTGCACATCGGGAAATCCTTGCGTAGCCGCGAGTCGAAGTAAGCCTGCGACACGCTGCGCGCGAGATTGCGGATGCGTCCGACGTAAGCCGCGCGTTCGGTGACCGAAATCGCGCCGCGCGCGTCCAGGAGGTTGAAGGTGTGTGCCGCCTTGAGTACCATTTCGTAGGCGGGCAGGGTGAGCTGCGCGCTCATCAGCCGCTTCGCTTCGGATTCGTAACCCGCGAAGTGCGCGAACAGCATTTCCGGGTTCGATTGTTCGAAGTTGTACCGCGACTGCTCGACTTCGTTCTGGTGACAGACGTCGCCGTAGGCAAGGCCGGGAGTCCACACCAGGTCGAAAACGTTCTCCACGCCCTGCAGGTACATGGCGAGTCGTTCGATGCCGTATGTGATCTCGCCGGTGATCGGCTTGCAGTCGAGTCCGCCGACCTGCTGGAAGTAGGTGAACTGGGTGACTTCCATGCCGTTTAGCCAGACTTCCCAACCCAGGCCCCAGGCTCCGAGTGTGGCGTTTTCCCAGTCGTCCTCGACCAGGCGTATGTCGTGCGTCTTCGGATTGATGCCGAGCGCTTCGAGCGAACCGAAGTAGACATCGATGATGTCGGCCGGCGACGGCTTCAAAACCACCTGAAACTGATAATAGTGCTGCAACCGGTTCGGATTCTCGCCGTAACGGCCGTCCTTTGGCCGGCGCGTGGGTTGTACGTAGGCTGCACGCCACGGCTCGGGACCGATCGCGCGTAGAAAGGTCGCTGTGTGCGAAGTGCCCGCGCCGACTTCCATGTCGTAGGGTTGCAGGATCGCGCAGCCGCGTTCGCCCCAATAGCGGGTCAGCGTCAGAATCACTTCCTGGAACGTCAACATCGATGAATTCTTCAGAAAATCAGCGGTTAAGCGGTGACGCGAAATGCACGAATTGTACTCAATTCCGGGTGCTCGCAGGGGCAAAGCGCGAAAAGCGATTGAACACCTGGCGGAAACACTCGTCGCAAAACCCTTACAGCCAAGCGTTAACCGCAAGGGACGCCAGGTAAAGCCAAACGGAAGAATCAGGTGAGTTTTCAAACCCCGTGCAAGTATC
>JAXIOX010000057.1:0-6874 GCA_045403275.1 Burkholderiales bacterium
GCACGCGACCCCTCGGGCACGCGGGTGCCGGTGTTGTGCGGACAGCCGGAACAGAAGTAAGGCGTGCGGTCCATCGCCGGTTTCTCCGGCACGCGCGCCGCCAGTTGCTCCTGCTCCGCCACGCGCGCCGCGAGCTGCGCATCGTTCACGCGCTCGAGGATGCGGCGGCCGATGGCGATCGCGATCTCGTTGGGGTCGAGCGCGGCGTTGGACTGGAACAGGATCTTGCCGAGCTCATCGCGCTTGCCGATTACTTCCGGCGCGGCCGCGCTGCCGTACAGCGTCTCCTTCAACTGGGTTTCGATCAGCGCGCGCTTTTCTTCCACGACGATGATCTTCTGCAGCCCCTCGGCGAACTTCACCGCGCCGCTGGGCTCGAGCGGCCAGGTCATGCCGATCTTGTAGATGCGCAGGCCCAGGCGCGCGGCCTCCGCGGCGTCAATGCCGAGATAGGCCAGCGCCTGGCGCACATCCATGTAGGACTTGCCACAGGTGGCGATACCGAGTTTCGCGTCCGGTGAGTCCATCACGACCTGGTCCAGCCTGTTGACCCGCGCAAATACCTTGGCAGCCTCGAGCTTCCAGGTATGCAAGCGCGCTTCCTGCTCCAGCGGCGTGTCCGGCCAGCGAATGTTCAGCCCGCCCGCGGGCATCTGCAAGTCGGTCGGAATCACGATGCGCACGCGCGCCGGGTTGACGTCGACCGAGGCGCTGGCGTCGATCGTATCTTTCATGCACTTGAGCCCCACCCAGCAACCGGAGTAGCGCGAAAGCGCCCAGCCGTACAGGCCATAGTCGAGCAATTCCTGCACGCCGGCAGGGTTCAGGATCGGGATCATCGCGTCCACCATCGCGAATTCGCTCTGGTGCGCGGTGGTCGAGGATTCGCAGGTATGGTCATCACCCATCAGGCACAGCACGCCGCCCAACGATGCCGATCCGGCCAGATTGCCGTGGCGGAACGCGTCGCCGGTGCGATCCACGCCCGGTCCCTTGCCGTACCAGATCGCGAACACGCCGTCGTATTTGTTGTCGCCCTCGAAATGCGCCTGCTGCGTGCCCCAGATCGCCGTGGCGGCAAGGTCCTCGTTCACGCCAGGCTGGAACACGATGTTGTGCCCGGCGAGCAGCTTCTTGGCCGCCCACAGTTGCTGGTCGTAGCCGCCCAGCGGGCTGCCGCGATAGCCGGAGATGTAGCAGGCCGTGTTGGTGCCCGCGGCCTTGTCGCGCAGGTGCTGCATCATCGGCATACGCACCAGCGCCTGCGTGCCGGTGAGAAAAACGCGGCCTTCCTGCAGCGTGTACTTGTCGTCGAGCGAAACTTGCGTCAGTGCCATCGCTATCCTCTACGAAACGATCGCAAGCAGCGAATGCGCGCCAACCGACGCGCGACCCGCTGCGCTAGTATATTTTCTGTGACAGAAAACATCGGTGTTGGTGCCGGTCGGCCGCGAAAATCCCCGGACATCAAAAGGGAATGTCGTCCTCGAGATCCTCCAGACCGCCGCCCTTGGCTGCGCCGCCGGATTTCTGCGCCGGTGCGGCCGCCGCCCGCGGAGCGTCATCTTCCGGCGGCGCCATGCGTTCCGAACCACCGGAGCGCGAGCCCAGCATCTGCATGCGATCGGCGCGAATCTCCGTGGTATAGCGCTCCTTGCCGTCCTTGTCGGTCCACTTGCGCGTCTCCAGCCTGCCCTCGATGTAGACCTGCGAACCCTTCTTCAGGTATTCGCCGGCGATCTCGGCGGTCTTGCCGAACATCGCCACGCGGTGCCACTCGGTTTTTTCCTGCTTCTCGCCGTTCTTGTCCTTCCACGTCTCGGTGGTGGCAATGCTGATGTTGGCCACGGCGTCGCCGCTGGGCATGTAGCGCACTTCGGGGTCGCGCCCGAGATTGCCGATCAGGATCACTTTGTTTACCGAAGCCATAATCAGATCTCCCCGCCTAAAAGTTTGATGACATTTTGTTCGTCGAAGCCCTGGCTGTCCACCTTGAGATACGCCACGCCCTCGCCCGAGAGCATGACTTCGCGCACACCCGGCAGTCCGGCGAGGCGCCGCGTCAATCCCGGGACCGCCTGCGAATCCATCTTCGGCAACTGGAAACGGCGCGTGTCCAGGTTTTCCGGCACGCGCATGCCCAGCGCCAACAGGAGCCAGACCACCGCCAGCGCAGCACAGAAATCGAACACTGCCTCCGCGCCGTAATGCTGCGACAGCCAGCCGCCCACCGCGGCACCCGTGAACGTGCCCATGAACTGCACGCTGCTGTAGACGCCGATCGCCGTGCCCTTGGTGCCGGCCGGTGCGAGCTTCGAAATCAGCGAGGGCAGCGTGGCCTCGAGCAGATTGAACGCAGCGAAAAACACCACCAAGCCCGCTGCCAGCCCTGCCAGATCGTTGCTCATGAGCGCGAGCAGGAGCAGCGCGGCGATCAGCGTGCCGACCGCACCGATGAACACCGGCTTCTGCAGTCCCTTGCGCTCCGCCGCCAGCATCGGCGGCAGCATCAGCACGAAGGCACCGCACATGACCGGCAGATAAACCATCCAGTGGCTGCCCGCGGGCAGATGTGCCCGCAACGAAAATGGCACGACCACGAACAGCGCCATCAGCACCGCGTGCAGCGCGAAGATGCCGTAGTTGAGCCGCAACAACTGGTGATCCAGCAGCACCCTGCCGACCGGCACCTCCGGGCCCGCAGGCGTTGTTCCGGTACGACTCTGCGACGGATCGGGAATGACGAAGCGCACCACCACGATCGCCGCCAACGCCAGAAATCCGGTCAGCGCGAATATACCGGGCACGCCCATCACATGATCCAGCACCGGACCGACCACCATTGAAAGCGCGAACGTGGCGCCTATGGTCATGCCGATGATCGCCATCGCCTTGGTGCGCTGATCGTCGCGGGTGAGATCGGCGGTGAGCGCGATCACCGCCGCGGAAATCGCGCCGGCGCCCTGTATCACGCGGCCCAGGATCACCATGGTGATGTCCTGCGCCAGAGCGGCCAGGAAGCTGCCAAGCGCGAAGATCACCAGCCCGAGATAGATGGTGCGCTTTCGCCCCCAACGATCGGAGAGCCAGCCGAACGGCACCTGCAGGCAGGCCTGGGTCAGGCCATAGGCCCCGAGCGCGAGCCCGACCAGCGTGTGGTCGCCGCCGCCGGGTAGGCGCTCCGCGTACAGCGCGAAAACCGGAAGGATGATGAACATCCCCAGCATGCGCAACCCGAAAATGCCGGCCAGGCCGACACTTGCGCGCAGTTCCTGGGGCGTCATCCGGTCCGGGAAGGGCATTCTGCGAAAGGAGGTAAACCGCGGATTGGGAAAAGAAATTGAAGTGCAGTATATTAACAGGTTGACTCATTCCCCTTCCAGCGAATGGACTACATCCGCGTCCGCGGCGCACGCACCCACAACCTCAAGAACATCAATCTCGACCTGCCGCGCAACCGGCTGATCGTGATCACCGGGCTGTCCGGGTCCGGCAAGTCCTCGCTCGCTTTCGATACCCTTTACGCCGAGGGTCAGCGCCGTTACGTCGAGTCGCTGTCCGCTTATGCCCGGCAGTTCCTGGAGTTGATGGAAAAGCCGGACGTGGATCTGATCGAAGGCCTGTCGCCGGCGATCGCGATCGAGCAGAAGGCCACCAGCCATAATCCGCGTTCCACAGTAGGCACCGTTACCGAGATCCACGATTACCTGCGGCTGCTGTATGCGCGCGTGGGCGAGCCGCACTGCCCAGACCACGGCATCGCGCTGTCGGCGCAGAGCGTGGCGCAGATGGTGGATCACGTCCTGCAACTGCCGCAAGACACGCGGCTGATGATCCTGGCGCCGCTGCTGGTCGGCCGCAAAGGCGAGAACCTGGAACTGTTCGAGGATCTGCGCGCGCAGGGCTTCGTGCGGCTGCGCGTGGACGGCGAGGTGCACGACATCGACTCCGTGCCCAATCTCGCCAAGACCCGGAAGCACACGATAGAAATCGTGGTGGACCGCCTGAAGATCCGGCCCGAAGCGAAGCAGCGGTTGGCGGAATCGTTCGAAACCGCGTTGCGCCACGCCGACGGGCGCGCGCTGGCGGTGGAGATGGACGGCGGCAAGGAGCATTTGTTCTCGGCGCGCTTTGCCTGCCCGGTCTGCAGTTATTCGCTGTCCGAGCTCGAGCCGCGCCTGTTCTCGTTCAACAATCCGATGGGGGCGTGTCCGCGCTGCGACGGACTGGGGAGCATCACTTTCTTCGATCCGAAGAGGGTGGTGGCTTTTCCGCACCTGTCGCTCGCCGCCGGCGCCATCAAGGGCTGGGACCGGCGCAACCAGTTCTATTTTCAGATGCTCGCCAGCCTCGGCGAACAATACGGTTTCGAGGTCGACACGCCGTTCGAGCAGCTCCCAAAGAACGTGCAGGACCTGGTGCTGTACGGGTCGGGGCGGGACAAGGTGCGTTTCCTCTACGTCGGCGAGCGCGGCAACAAGTATCAGCGCGAGCACCCGTTCGAAGGCATCGTGCCGAATCTGGAACGGCGCCATCGCGAAACGGACTCGATCGTGGTGCGCGAGGAGCTGGCGAAGTTCCTCGCCAGCCAGCCCTGCCCCGAGTGCAACGGCACGCGGCTGCGCCGCGAAGCGCGCTACGTCTTCGTGGCCGGCAAGCCGATCTACGAGGTAAGCGCCATGGCGCTGAAACGGGCGCTGCAATTCTTCCAGGAGACCAAGTTCGAGGGCGCCAGGCTGGCGATCGCCGAACGGATCGTGCGCGAGATCGCCAATCGGCTGCAGTTCCTGGTCAACGTCGGACTCGACTACCTTACGCTCGACCGCTCCGCGGACACGCTTTCCGGCGGCGAAGCGCAGCGCATCAGGCTGGCCTCGCAGATCGGCTCCGGCCTCACCGGAGTGATGTACGTGCTGGACGAACCGTCGATCGGTCTGCACCAGCGCGACAACGACCGGCTGCTCACCACCCTCAAGGAATTGCGCGACCTGGGCAACTCGGTCGTCGTGGTCGAGCACGATTTCGAAGCGATCATGAGCGCGGATTACGTGGTGGATATGGGACCCGGGGCCGGCGAGCACGGCGGCCATATCGTCGCCGAAGGCACGCCGCAGGCGATGATGGCGCACACCGAATCACTTACCGCCCAGTACCTGTCCGGCAGGAGGCAGATCGCCATTCCGCGCCTGCGCCACAAGCCGCAGGCCAGCAACACATTGCGCCTGCTGGGCGCGCGCGGCAACAATCTCAAGGGCGTGAGCCTCGATCTTCCGGTCGGGCTGCTGGTGTGCGTGACCGGCGTATCGGGCTCGGGAAAATCCACCCTGATCAACGACACGCTCTACCACTCGGTGGCGCAGCATCTCTACGGCAGCGCCGCCGAACCGGCGCCCTTCGACGAGATCCAGGGAATCGATTTCTTCGACAAGGTGGTGAACGTCGACCAGAGCCCGATCGGCCGCACCCCACGTTCAAATCCCGCCACTTACACCGGCCTGTTCACTCCGATCCGCGACCTGTTCGCCGGCGTGCCGCTGGCGCGCGAGCGCGGTTACGGAGCGGGGCGCTTTTCCTTCAACGTCAAGGGCGGCCGCTGCGAGGCCTGCCAGGGTGACGGCGTCATCAAGGTGGAGATGCATTTCCTCCCCGACATCTACGTGCCCTGCGACGTCTGCCACGGCCGCCGCTACAACCGCGAGACGCTGGAGATACAGTACAAGGGCAGGAACATCCATGAAGTGCTGGAAATGACGGTAGAGCAGGCGCACGCGTTTTTCAGCGCCGTGCCGGCGATTGCGCGCAAGCTTGATACGCTGCTCGACGTCGGGCTGGGCTACATCCGCCTCGGCCAGAGCGCGACCACGCTTTCCGGCGGCGAGGCGCAGCGGGTCAAGCTCGCTCTCGAGCTGTCGAAACGCGACACCGGACACACGCTATACATACTCGACGAGCCCACCACCGGGCTGCATTTCCAGGACATCGAGATGCTGCTGAAGGTATTGCACCGTTTGCGCGACCACGGCAATACGGTGGTGGTAATCGAGCACAACCTCGATGTGATCAAGACCGCAGACTGGGTCGTGGACCTCGGTCCGGAGGGCGGCGACGGCGGCGGGCGCATCGTCGCCGAAGGCACTCCGGAGGAAATCGCCCGCCACCCTCACAGTTACACGGGACGCTACCTGCGGCCGATACTCGGCCTGGACAAGGTCGAGAAGCGCGCATCTGGCGCGCGCTAATTTCTCGAGCGCGGAACAAAATACCAGCGCTTACCGCCGAGGACGCAGAGGACGCGGAGGAAAGGCAAAGGCAAAAAAGACACGTCCGAGTTAAAACCCTTCATTTGTCGTAGTCGCGACTCCATCTGACAAACAATGTCCGCTTCTTGGAAATTTTGGACCTACGAGCGACAGGCAAAAACCGGCCAAGAGCAGTCACTCACACAATGCCACTCCGTTCCCGACGTCGCATAGCGCGGCGCGAGCGGCAGGACTAGGGGCCCTCCCCCGTGCTGCGGTGGGCGGCAGTGCGGGCGTTCCTGCAAAGAATACCAGTGTGCGTAGGGAATCGCGCCTCGATGCGACTCGACATGACCCAACGGCGGAAACATGGATCACGTTCCCGGAAGCTGCTTGCGCACGGTGTAACCCATCGGAGAGAGGATTCTCGGATATCCGCTTTTCTTCATCGCCGAGTAGTGAACCTTCAATAAATGCGCGGGCACCATCATCTGCTCGGAGATCCTTGTCTCGAAGGATGGAACGCTTAGTTTCTCGTGCTTGACCGGCTCCTCGGAATCGGCGGCGAACGAATCCGGCTCGACGCCAAGGATGCTCGCACCGCCACAGTGGATCGCCTCGACGACGTATTCATC
>JAXIOX010000226.1:0-10819 GCA_045403275.1 Burkholderiales bacterium
GGCGGTTTGCCCGGTCAACGCCATAACCATTCAGAAAGTGAGCCATGGGAAGGTCTGACCAGGTTCCGCCACCCGCGTCGGGGACCTGATCAGAGCTTCTGTTTCTGCCACGAAAGCCTGAAGGGCCGGCGAATAACCCGCATAAACGGGTGCTTAGACAGTGTAGATGCTTCCAAACTGCGTTTGATCTGCCTATACTCCTGAAAACGCCACATTTCCGGCCTTCCGATTGCAAGTTGCGTCCGGAATCGGGCGTTAAGACCGAAGCCTGACCATAAGTCAGTGCTTGGACTGTCCAGGAGAGCGGAGTTGGCCCTGATTCTTGCGGTGGATATGGCTGGCACCCCCAGCCGGTGGCTGATGGTCGAAGAGGCCATCTCTTACTACGCGCGCCGAATGGTGGCGTGGTCGCACGGCGAGGTCGTTGCGACCTACCACGGCGGCGTGTCGCGCAAGACCGGCGCGCGTTCCCAGTTGTCCACCCACAGCATCATTGCCATCAAGGGCGCGGTGGATTTCTCCAAGGAACACCACGCCGAGCCGCACCTGTCCAATGTCTCGCTGTTTTTCCGCGACCGCCACATGTGCGCCTATTGCGGCGGCCAATACAAGGAGCGCGACCTGTCGCGCGACCACGTCATGCCGGTCTATCTCGGCGGCAAGGACCGTTGGATGAACGTGGTGACCGCCTGCCGCGGCTGCAACATCCGTAAAGGCGGGCGCACCCCGGAGTCGGCCGACATGCCGCTGCTTTACACCCCCTACGTGCCCAACCGCTACGAGCACCTGATCCTGCAAAACCGCCGCATCCTGCAGGACCAGATGGAGTACCTGATGGCCAAGGTACCCAAGCACAGCAGGCTGTACGGCTGAACCGCGTTTACGCCGAAAACCAGGCCGGCATCTGCTGCCGGCTTTTTTGCGTGCGTTCGCGGCGCAAAGCGGGTCAACGCACGGAACTGCAAGGCGTTACGATGGACACTACGCAGTTCCTTATGGGGAGCTTTGCATAAGTCTGGCATGCAGAGCTTTCCTAGATACAGGCAAAGGACCCATCCCATGACCAAGACATGGTTCGCCCTGGCGTTCGCAGTACTCGCGCTGTGCGCCTGCCAGACCAATCCGATCACCGGCCGCCAGCAATTGATGCTGGTCTCCGAGGACCTGGCCATCACGGAATCGAAACAGGCCTACGTGGCGTTGCTGCAGCCGCTGCAACAAAAGGGACAGGTCGATAACAACCCGGCAGTATCCGCGCGGGTGCGGACCATCACCGGACGGTTGATCGCCCAGGCGATCAAATATCGGCCGGAAACTCAGAACTGGGAATGGAGCGTCAAGGTGATCGACGACCCCAAGACCGTTAATGCCTGGTGCATGGCCGGCGGCAAGATGGCGATCTATACCGGCCTGATCGACCAGCTCAAGGCGACCGACGATGAACTGGCGCAGGTGATGGGTCACGAGATCACGCACGCGCTGGCGAAGCACACCACGGAAAGGATGTCCCGTGCGATGGCAATGGAAATGGGGCTGGGAGTGCTGGCTGCCACTCAGCAGTCCAGCCGCTACGGCGATCTGACCCTCACCGGTGCGCAGTTGGCCGCGGTGGTCGCGCTGGAACTGCCCAACAGCAGGGAGGCCGAAACCGAGGCCGACCGCATCGGCATCGAGCTGGCGGCGAAAGCCGGCTACGATCCGAACGCAGCGGTATCGCTGTGGGACAAGATGGGCAAAATCGGAGGCGGCAGTTCACGCTTCGATTTCCTTTCCACTCACCCGGCGCCGCCGAAGCGCATGGAATCGCTCGCCGCGCTGGTGCCGCAGATGATGCCGTATTATCTGGACAAATCGGTGCGCCCGACCTATCAGATCCGCGCCTCCTTCAATGGGCGCACGCTCGCCCAGCAGTCCGCAATGGCACAGTAGCTGCGTAATTGGAATTTCACTAGAGCGGCTCACCGCATACGTCGCTGCCGTCCGACGGGATCTTCTTGCCGGCAAGCTTCTGCAGCGGCACCCAGACGATCGAAGTGGCCACCCGACCGACGGTTTCGGCGATGTCGCCGGCAGACACGCCGACTTTGAAGTTCTTGAACGTGCCACTGACCTGGACCGGCGTGGCAAGGCTCAGAAACTGCGCCGTCTTGGCCTGGGGGCGCATGCGCAGGTTGAGCTGTTCGGTGCCGAAGTCCGCCGAGCCCTTGCCGGTGACACGCATGCGCCCGGTATCGAGCAATATGGTCCGGTCCACAAGCTTGCCGTCGTTGAGCTCGAAGCGACCGATCGCGCAATTGACCTTTGAGGCCTTGCCCGGATCCACCACGGGTACCAGCGCGACCAGCACGTTGACCGCCCACATGTCGAAGATTCCCGACTGCATGTTCTGCGGCCACACGGTAAAGTCGATGCGTCCGCTGCCGTGGCGGAGAATGTCAGACAGATAGCGTGCACGCGAGGCTACGTCCACGTTCAGGCTGAACGTGCCGCGCAAGTCGGCATCCGGTTTGATGCGGCGCGCGAGAATGCCGTAATCGAATTTGTTTACTTCGATATGGGTGTCCACATTGACGTCCTGCTCGGTGGGTTCGTAGCCTAGCGACAGCTTGGCCGAGCCGCCGGGGACGTTGAGTTCCACCGGGCCGATGTCGGCGCGGCCGTTTTCCAGCTTCGCGACCAGCCTGCCGCTGCCGAGCTTGTCCTGGCCGGCAAACACCTGGTCCACCTGCACCGTCAGATAGGCGTCCTGCCGGCGCAGCATTGCGGGACTGAGAAGCTCCTGCGCCTGCTTGCTTGCCTCGGCCGCCCTGGCGCGCATTTCATCCGCGCTAAGCGACTTGTCGCTTTCCTCGGCGGGCTTCTTTTCGAACGGCGACCAGCCGTCGAATCTGAAATCATCGAGCTGGACGTTCGGTGCGGCCAGCGCGATTTCGATGCGAGGGCGCTCCGTACTGTTGTCGAACCGGCCCTTGCCGTTGAGCGCGCTTTCCCGGACCTTGAGCACCAGATCGTCCACTTCGAATCCGCGCGCGGACATGCGGAATTTTCCGACCGCGGACCAAGGCCCCCATGGTGGCAGCGAGGCGCGCGCCAGCTTGTTCAGCGTGTCGAAACGCGTCCCAAGCACTTCGAGCGCAAGTTCGACTTCCCGGTTACCCAGCGGGCGCGCAATGGCGCCGGAGAGTTCCATCCGGGTTTCGGCTGCTTCGGTGGTGAGCTTGAAGGGCACGGGCAGCTTCGGGTTCACCAGGTCCTGGGCCGAGGCGGTTTCCACGCCGATCGCGATCGGGATGTCGTCGATCGAACCCTTTAGATCGAGGCGTACCTTGTCGCCCGGTGCGGCGCGCAACAGTCCGCTCTCGAGAGCAATGCGCGCCACGGCGCGGGCGTTGGAATCGCGCAGCGTGACGCGGCCACCGGAGAAATTCCCGGTGAGGTCAGCGCGCGCGATCAGGTCGCCAAGCCGGGTGGATCGTGTCGCGAGGTAGAGTTGCATCAGATCCAGCGTCGCGTCGATATTGCGGGCGAGATCGAGCTTGCGCAAAACGTTGCCAATATCGGCATTATTGGCAAACAACCACAGCCCCGCGTTCGGTTCATTGCCGCGCAGATCAAGAAGGATTGCGCCGCGCAACGCCGATCCGGCGACGTTGGCGGCAAACGGCGACGGGTACATGTAACCGTCGCGAAGGCGGCCGTCGAAGGAAACGTCGCGCACTTCGAGCGAGCTCCCGAGAAAGCGCTTCAGGCGCACTTCGACATCGGCGTCGGTCAGGTCGATGCCCTGGGGCAGGATGGGGATGTTCAGCACCGGCCCGGAGGAGGCGTTTTTTTGCGTCTTCGGCAGCATAGACTCCAGTTCCGCGACGTCTATCTGCTCGGCAGCCAGGCGCATTTTCAGCAGCGGTTGCGTGCCGATGCCTGTGTGCAGAGCCTCGGCGGTGAGCCTGGTGCGCCCGAGTTGCAGGGAAAAATCCGCGACGCTCCACTGGCGGCTGCGCAAGGCGGCCTTGCCCGAGATCGCGGTGCGTGCCTCGGCCCCGGGACGCAGGCCGAACCAGCTCGCCACCTCGGCGGCGCGCGGCGCGGAAATCTCGAAGGCCAAATCCGGTCCGCGGTTCTCGGAGGGGAGCTGCAGCACGCCGCGGATGCGCGCGCGCACGCCGCCGGAACGCGCGCTGAAATCGATCGGTACGCGATCCTCCAGCATCAACGGCTCCAGGGCGCCGCTGCGCAGTCGTGCGCTCACCGGGTTGCCCAGCAGCGAACCGCGCATTTCTCCCGTGAGCGCCTTGCCGGCAGGCAGGGCCACGGCCAGTTTCTCGAGCGTGAAATCGACCGGCCGGCCGCCCTCGAAGTTGCCGTAAGAAAGGCGTCCGCGTTCGATGTCGAGCCGCACATCGAGGCTGCGCACCAGTGCGTTGACCTGGTCGCCGCGGGCGGAAAGCCGCAGATCGAAACGGCCGAGTTTGCCCTCGACGCCGCGCACGCCCGCCAGCAGTTCGGCGAGACCGCCGAGCTCGGAGTCGCGGGTGCCGAGCGCGAGACGGAAGGTCGGCGGCGAGGCAGTGCCGTCCACCTGCGCGTTGCCCTCCAGCTTGACTCCGGTAATGGTGGCCTGCATCGGCGTTTGCAGTCGGCCATTTTCGATATTTACCCGCAGCGCAACGTCGCTCACGTCGCCAGGCAGGCTCACCCATCGCCCCACCTGCAGATTGACGTCGGCATCCGCGCGTGTGAGTTCGGTCAGGGTGAAGCTCGCCCGCGACAATTCTCGATAGACCTCGGCGAGGCTCCTCGGCGGCACAGGCGGTGCGTCCTCGGTTGGTCGATCGCGCAGGAAAGGACGCAGATCCAATACCGGAACGGTTAGCGCGCCGCTGACTCTCGGTTTGGCTGCCGAATAGTCGAAGTCAAGGTCGCCGATCAGCGCGGTGCCGCCCATAGTGGCGCCGAGTTGCTTGAGCGAAACCTTGCCCGGTTCGAAGGCGATGGTGCCGGCAATGCCGCTGGCGCCCACCGCGGGGAGTTTGGTCTGGAACAACCGTTCGAACTCGAGCAGGTTCTCGGTACCGAGGCCGAAATCGATCTGGCCGCTGCGTCCCGACAGACTGCCGTTGAGCGTGAGCGTAGAACTCAGGAAAGTGAGCGTCAGTTCGACCGGCCAGGGTTTGGCGGGATCCGACAGATCCGCCGGCACACCGCCGGTGAAATCGGCCCGGTAGGAAAACTGCTTCTCCACCGTGCCGTTCAAACTTACCTTGAGCGGCTGGCCGGAGGGCGATTGCGCGGATAGTTTGTGAAGATCGAAGTAGTGGCTTGCCCCCGACGGGCCTATGTACTCGACGTTCAGGTTCTCGAGCGTGACCTGCTGGATATCCAGCAGGGCGAGCGCGCGGTCGGCGCTAACGGCGGCGGGTGTCCCTGGCTCCGCCGCCCGTTGCCGCGCCGGGCGGCGCGCCCGCAGGAAGGTCCAGTTGTTGGTGCCCTCCGCGCTTTGCTGCAGACGCACGCGCACGTGGCTCCCGGTGACTTCTTCGATCTGCAGGCGCTTTTGCAGCAGCGGCCAGAGGTCGAGGGCGAGGCGCGCCTCGCCGATGCTGGCGAAATCGCCTCCTTCGAAGCCCGGCGCGTTGGCGATGTGCAGTCCGCCGACCCGCAATTTAGGCCGCGCGGAGAGCTCGAGTTCCATCGCGCCGTCGAAGCGCACCGTGCGACCGAGCGCGTCGGAGAAGGCCGTCGCGATTCGCCCGCGCAGAAGCGAGGCGTCGACCGTTATGCCGATAAAGGTGACGTAAGCAAAACCCACGACTCCGATCAGGAGCAGCGAAACCGCAGCCCACAGCGTCCAGCGCAGCAGCCGGCGAAACGGGACCCTCGGGATGTCGGTCGGCATCGCGCGATTATCCGATACGCCGATGGGACCACACTGGGCAGTGCTGGTTCAAAATGGCGGAACACGCACGCGGGTTTGGCACGTTATCAGCGCTTCTCTAACGCAGCACGTCGCTCGCTTCGGCCTCCTGAATTACCAACTCCACGTCCTCGGGCAGCATCAGCCGCTGCTCCTGCAGTTTTCTTGCCGCATCGGCGACTTTGCGCACATAGCCGTCGTGCGTGCCATACAGTTCCTCGAGCGAGGGACGCGCGTCGCCCGTGGCTTGCGCCTCGGCCGGGGTCTTTGGCAACGGAATCATCGAGCCGAGCAGGTCGCACAGGTCCGGGCCGCCGAACTCCGCGGTGCGGGTGTTCCAGCCCAGCAACGTCGCGACCGGAGCCTCGACGAAGGGATGACGGACACCGGCAATGTCATTGCCGATCGCATCCACCTGCGGTACCAGGACCTTGTGGGTGGCAACGGTCTCGGGAATCAACAGGTCGATCACGCCGGAGTTTCCGCGCACCCGCGGGCCGAAATTACGGTCTCCGGAGCCGTTGTAAAGGCTGTCGTAAGTCAGTCCGGGAATCTTTGGCAGCTTCAGTCCGGAAGCATGCACGAGCGTTCCATCCGCGACCCGGGGGACGCTGGTGGCCGGCGGCGCCGTGTTCTTCTTCACCCAGTCGTCCAGCGCCACCACCAATGCGCGCAGAAGCGGACCGGGGTGCGCCGGGTTGCTGAGGTGTTGGCACTGACGATTGCCGATGCCGCGATGTGCCGCGTCGGGCTTGAAGCTGCCGTGCTGCAAGCTGGAAAGCAAGTATCGGCGCACCCGTGACGATTCGTTGAAGTCCATGGTCCCGCCTTCGCTCGCACCGGTGAGCGAGGCGCGGAATTGCCAGTACTCGTTCGACGTGTCGGTGTGGATGATCTTCGGGTCAGTCAGCGGGCGCTTGAGGATGCCGTCGGGGGTATTGGTGGCAGGGTTGATGCGCACGGCGTACTGGCGCGGGAAGTTGGTATCCGGAACGAAGCGCTCGCGGTGCTGCTGAGTGAAGGCATTCGGCTGGGCGAACCGATAGTTCAGGAATAGTTTTTGCACACCGGCGACGTGGATGTGCATGCCGTCACACACCCGCCGGTCTTTCTCGTCGACATTGAAGCCGTGGTAGAGAAAGTCGCGCAGGTACATTCCAGAAGACGAAATGCCCTGGCACAGCGTGGTCCTGATGCCGAAAACGGGGTTGGAATTGCCCGCGCCGTCCTTTGCATCGTGCTTCAGGAAGGAAACGAAGTCCCGGCTGGTGAGGTAACCCAGTCCCATCACCGGCGAATCGGTGGCGCGATAAAGCAAGTGGTAATTGCGGTCGTTGCGGAATCCGCTCTTCAGGCAGATATGTTCGACGCTGGGCTTGCCGGGCCAGCCATCCGGGCAATCGGCAAACGCCCATTCGTCGTCGCTCGCCGGTTCCCCGCGCGGAATGCCGGGTCCGCTTGGGCGCGGCGAATCGCTGGCGGTCACGTAGAGTTCCGCCCGCGCGTCCTTCCTGTCTGTGGACACCGCCGCGAAGGACTTGAACGCCGCGCCGCCGGACAGCGGCAGCGAAGTGGGTTTGCCGCCGTTGAAATTGCGATCCGAGAATTCGGTGAGGATGCGTTCGGCCACCGGCTTGCCGTTCTCGTGTGCAACCGGGAAGTTGACCGTGAGGCGATTGTCGCCGGGCGCGATGTCCGCACCCCAGCCGACCCAGGCCAGCACGTAACCGCGTTTCATCAGGAAACCGTTGCCGAAATCCCGCACCGTCATCGGCGCGTTCATGTTGGCGTCCGACGCGGTGTCGTGCATGCGCCCGAAGGAAATCTTGCGGCCGCGGTTGTTGACCTCGAAGAACAGCGTGGCCGCGCTTTTCGTCATGTCCACCGGCTTGAGGATCACCATTTCGGCGGAAAACTCGACCACGCCTCTGCCATTGCGCGGCGCGCGGTCGATGTCGAATACCGCGGCGTTGCGCTCGAGAGCGGGGTCGGCCTCGAACCAGGCGCGGCCGGTAAGCTTCTCGTAGGCGCCGGCGGTTCCGAAGGCCATGCCGTCGGCGACAATCTCGCGTTTGTTGATTTCCAGCCGCGTGAGCCTTGCTTCCGCGGTCGAGGTGAGGGTGAGACTGGCGGCGAATGCCAGCGCAAGAAACGCGCGGAAGTGCTGCATAAACTCCTCAGAATTGTTCTGTTAAGGTGGGCGCGGCGCGGCAGGGCCGGACGGGGAGGTACAATATCGCACAATCCCGATTCGAGCGAGTTAGCGATGGGTATCGTCAAGGAAGCGGTAGAGAACAGACTGCGCGTGGCGCGGGTGGCCTGCCCGCACGACTGCCCGGACGCCTGCCTTATGCGGGTCACCGTGGACACCGCGTCAGGGCGCGCGATCAAGGTCGAAGGCGACCCCACTCATCCGGTCACGCGCGGTTACCTTTGCAACAAGGTCAATCATTACCTCGATCTGGTTTACAACGACCGTCGGGTACTTTTCCCGCATCGCAGGAGCGGACCCAAGGGGCCGGGGGCGAAGTTCCAACGCGTCAGCTGGGATGAGGCGCTCAGCGAGATCGCCACCAGGCTGAAGGCCGTCGTGGCCGAGAATGGCGCGGAAGCTGTCCAGCCTTTCTCGTACTCGGGCACGCTCGGCATCCTCGGTTTCCTCGGCATGGGTGAACGCTTTTTCAACAAGATGGGCGCGGCGCGGCTGGAGCGCACAATCTGCACCGCCGCCGGCGCCGCGGCCGAAATGCACACCTTCGGGCGGGTGGGCGATGCCAACATCGAAGATCTGCCGCAGATGGACGTGGTGATCCTGTGGGGCACCAATCTGGTATCCACCGGCGTGCACGCGATGCCCTTCGTCAATGCGGCTCGCGACAATGGCGCGAAAATCATCGCCATCGATCCGCGCGTCACACGTACCACGGCGTTCGCCGACTGGCATATCCAGCCCCGGCCCGGCACCGATGCGGCGCTGGCGTTGGGCATGATGAAAATCATCGTGGACCGCGGGCTGCACGACCTGGATTTCCTGCGCAGCCACACGCTGGGCTGGGAAAAGCTGCTCGAGGAGCGCCTGCCCGAGTATCCGCTCGAACGGGTCGAAGCGATCACCGGAATAGCGGCGGCGGACGTGGAAAAGCTGGCGCTGCTCTATGGCGGCACAAGACAGTCCTTCATCCGACTGAACTGGGGCATACAGCGTCACGACAACGGCGGGATGATGACCAAGGCGATCAAGCTGCTGCCCGTTATTACCGGGGCGGTGCGCGGCAAGGGCGGCGTGTGCATGTCCACCGGCGGCGAGATGCGGCGGGTGGATTTGCGCAAACTGCAGCGCACCGATCTGCTGGCCGGGCGCAAGCCGCGCACTATCAACATGATCCAGCTGGGCAACGCGCTCAACGATCCGGACCTGAGCCCACCGATCAAGGCGCTGTTCTGCTGGAACGCCGATCCGGCCAACTGCGTGCCGGACACGACCGCGGCGCGCAAAGGCCTGGCGCGCGACGACCTGTTCACTGTCGTGCACGACACTTTCTGGAGCGACACCACGTCCTACGCCGACATTGTGCTGCCCGCCGATACCGCGCTCGAGCATGTGGACCTGCTCGCGGCGTACGGCAACTACTACTTCAGCCTTTCCGAGCAGGCGATCGAGAAACAGGGCGAGAGCCTGGACAACGCGGAAATGTTCCGTCGACTGGCGCGCGCCATGGGCTACGACGAACCGTGCTTCTCGCAGTCGGACGAAGACATGATCCGCGAGCTGATCGACCCGGAAGTCAACGCATTGTTCGAGGGCGTGAGTTTCGAGCAACTGCAGCGCAACGGCTGGGCGCGCGCCAATACGGATTCTCCGCGCAGATGGGGCGTCAACAGCGGCAAGTGGCCGACCCCTTCGGGCAAAATCGAAATCTATTCCGAAGCCCTCAGGGATCTTGGTGTCGATCCGCTACCCGCTCACGTCGACGAAACCGAAGGCTTGTCCAGCGCCGCGGCGAGCGGCCGGCATCCGCTTCAGGTGATCAGCGCGGCGACGCATTATTTCATCGGCGCGAGCTTCCAGCACGTGCCGCGGCTGCAGGAAATGATGGCGCGCCCGACCTTCGAGGTCAGCGCCGCGGACGCCATGGCGCGGGGAATCGAGAATGGCGACTACTGCCGCCTGTACAACGACCGCGGCGAAGTATTCGGCCATGCGCTCATCGTCGATGGACTGCTCCCAGGCGTGATCGGCGCGCAAAAGCAATTGCAGGGGTCCAGGCAACGCGGCGGGGTCAACGTAAACGCACTGGTGAGCCAGCGCGAAGCGGACATGGGCCGCGGACCGGTGTTCTTTTCGACGCTTGCGGAGATAGAGAAAGTTCAGGGTGAGGCGTGAGGCGTGAGGCGTGAGGCGTGAGGCGTGAGGCGTGAGGCGTGAGGCGTAAAGCAGTGCTGGGGACCCGGGAGCGAATGAAAGAACTTTGGGCCAAGAGCGGAATGTTTGAATTGAACTGTTTTTTCACCCATCACCCATCACTCGTCACTTGTCACTGGGGTTCCCGATGACAGCGACCCTCATCGACGGCGTTGCGGTATCAAAGGTGATCCGCTCGCAGTGGCGGCAACGGGTCGAGGCACTCAAGGCGCGCGGCGTGACCCCGGGGCTGGCGGTGATCCTGGTCGGCGACAACCCCGCTTCGCAGGTATACGTACGTAACAAGGTCAAGGCCTGCGGCGAAGTGGGGCTGTATTCCGAGGTGCACCAGTTTCCCGCGGACGTTCCGCAGGAGACCGTGCTGGCCAAGATCGAGGAACTGAATCGCGATTCGAAGATCCACGGCATCCTGGTGCAGCTTCCGCTGCCTCCTCATTTCGACAACGGCAGGGTGCTGGAGCTCATCGCGGCGGAAAAAGACG
>JAXIOX010000133.1:0-6258 GCA_045403275.1 Burkholderiales bacterium
TGCTGATCGAAAGCCTGGTGGGCCGCACGCCGCCGTTCTCGTTGTTCGACGAGTCCTATGGCAGCCCGCGGCGCTATTAAGGCAAACCTTGCACCGCAAAGACGCAAAGAACGCAAAGAGGACATGTGGGAAAAGGCCTGAATCAAGGGATGGCCTGAAGCATCGCAGAAGGCATGATCCTGGGCGGCGTTTGTTATGGCCCCGGTGCAGTTTTGCGTTGAAGCCGGCGTTGCACCGCGCTGTGCTGTCCCACCGTTGAACGGATTATTTTTCGCCTTCCTCTGCGTTCTTTGCGTCTCTGCGGTGAGTATGATGGTCCTTGCGGTTAGTATGATTGGGGCCGGCTATCGGCTGGCTTATTCTCCATAAGTTCCGAGTCCCGATCCCCGAATCATTCCGGTAAACCGATGAACCCAGATGACGATCTTTATCCCTGCAGTTTCGTGATCTTCGGAGCCACCGGCCATCTCGCCGCCACCAAGCTGCTGCCGGCGCTATATCGCCTGGAGCTGGATGGGCGGCTGCCGAAGGTGACCAACTTCATCGCGTTTGCGCGCCGGGAATGGGCTGATGCGGACTGGAAGGCGCACATGGAGCAGACGCTGCGCTCGAAGCCGGGGCAACAGTTCAATCCGGAATGTTTCGCCACATTTGCCGCGCGTTTCAGCTACGTGCGCGGCGACCTTCAGGATGCCGGGTCCTTCAGGCGCCTGCTCGAGGAACTTGGCAAGCCCAAGACCGGCGTGTGCTCGAACATCGTATTCTACCTTGCCATCAAACCCGAGGACTTCGGCGCCGTCACCGGCAATCTTGCCGCGGCCGGCCTGAACCGGCCGCGTGGCTTGCACCGCATTGTCGTTGAGAAGCCCTTCGGCGTGGACCTGGAGAGTGCGCAGGCGCTGAATCAACTGCTGCACCGCCACTTCGACGAGCAGCAGATCTATCGCATCGATCACTACCTGGCCAAGGAAACGGTGCAGAACCTGCTGGTGTTCCGCTTTGCCAACCTGATGATCGAGCCGTTGTGGAATCGCAACTTCGTGGACCACGTCCAGATCACCGTAGCCGAGCAGGCTGGCATCGAAAACCGCGCCGACTACTACGACAAGGCCGGCGCGTTGCGCGACATGCTGCAAAACCACCTGATGCAGTTGCTCACCCTGGTGGCAATGGAGCCGCCGGCGGCGCTGGAAGCCGACACGCTGCGAGATGAGAAGGTGAAAATCCTGCGTTCCATCCGGCCGATTCCGTGGCGCGCGGTTCACGCTCATGCTTTCCGTGCCCAATACGGCGCCGGCGCGATAGACGGGAAACAGGTGCCCGGCTACCAGGACGAATCCGGGGTCGCGAAGGATTCCATCACGGAAACCTACATCGCGGCGAAGTTCTTCATCGACAACTGGCGCTGGCGCGGCGTGCCGTTCTATCTGCGCACGGGGAAACGCCTGGCAAGACAGTCATCGCTGATCGCACTTCGGCTGCGGCATCCGCCGCAGCAGTTGTTTCGTGAAACGCCGCTGGAAAACATGACGCCGAACTGGATACTGCTGAGCCTGCAGCCCGGCGAAAGCATGCACCTCGAGATCCACGCCAAGCAACCCGGGCCGGGAATGCAGACGCGGGTGATCCAGATGAACGCCGGTTACCGGCAGGATCACGAACCGCAGCCGGATTCTTACGAGGCGCTGCTGGCGGACATCATCCGCGGCGATGTCACCAACTTCATCCGCTTCGACGAAGTGGAGTGGGCATGGCGGGTCGTCGATCCGATACTCAGGTTCTGGGAACAGGAGCGCGATTTCATTCACAGCTACGCCGCAGGCGGCTGGGGGCCGGAGGAGGCCAACCGCCTGTTCGAAGATGAAGACCAGATGTGGCGCGACAAGGTCTGAGCGATCGCCCGCACAGGATACGCCGCAACCAGCCCGGCGTATCGTTCGCCGGCATGCTTATGCCGATGCTTCGACGGGACTGCTAAGACTTAAGGGCAGTCGGTCGACGCAAGGGATTCTTCCGAGTATCTCGCCCGAGGAGTACGCGGAGGGAAAGCTAGGCAGGAGTGTCCGATCGAGGACGATCTCTAAAGAGGGGAGTGTTGATGACAACAGAATCACGCACGGCAATTGTGACAGGCGGGTCGCGCGGCATCGGCCGGGCAATCGCCGAAGCGCTGGCGAAAGCGGGCTTCCGGCTGGCCATCGGATACCGGGAACGCCGCGCCGAAGCCGATGCGTTGGCCGCGCGAATTCATGCGGCGGGCGGCCACGCCATCTCGGTGCGCACCGACGTGACCCGCACCGAGGATGCCAATGCATTGGTAAAGGCGACACTGGATGCATTCGGGGGTGTGGACGTGTTGGTGAACAACGCCGGTATCGCTCTGCCGAACGTGAGTATTGCCGACACGGACGCTCAGCAGTGGGAGCGGGTGCTGGCGGTGAACCTGTCCGCCCCGTTTAATCTCATTCGCGCAGTGTTACCGCAAATGCGGGAGAAGCGCCACGGCCATATCATCAACATTTCCTCGAACGTAACCCAGCGACTGCCTGCCGGCTTGGGCGCATATACAGTGTCGAAGGCGGGACTGGAGGCGCTCACCCGCGTCCTCGCCAAGGAGGAGGGGCCGAACGGAATACGCGTAAATGCGGTGGCGCCCGGGCCGATTCGCACCGAGATGCTCGAGGAGTTCTTCACCAAGATGGGGCCGGATCGCACGCAGGCGTTTCTCAATTCGATTCCCTTGCGCCGTGCCGGCGAGCCGCAGGAAATAGCGGCCATGGTGGCGTTCCTCGCCACCGATGCCAGCTATGTCACCGGACAGGTGATCTTCGTGAACGGCGGCGGGCCGGGAGGATAGCGGCCGCCGCAGCTGGTGGATCCCGCCGCGGGCGCGGAGAACTTTGCTGGACTGCGTACCAAATTACAGCGTGCAAAGCATAAAACCGGGCGGAAACCAAGGACGTGTGCGGCCGCCTGCCGGGCTGCCGGAGTGCACCTGACCGGTCTTTGAAGCGGTTCTAGGCTACGTGCCGACAGCCATCGGGTTTTAGCACCCGTTCGGTGGACGCCGGATTCCTGGCGAGCTTGCCTTGCGGGCGGATCGGCCGTCTGACCAGCTCGCCTCCGCAGTTGGGACACACTCCCTGCAGCACGCCGGTCGCGCAGCCGCGGCAGAAGGTGCACTCGAAAGAGCAGATCATGGCCTCGGTAGCGTCCGGCGGCAGGTCCTTGTCGCAGCACTCGCAATTCGGTCGAAGCTGAAGCATTGCGTTTCTCCGGAAAAAAGTCGAAACGTGATTATTGCTGCACACGGAACCCGTACGCCAACGCACGGTCCCACACTGATATTGCTGTAGCCCCGATTCCTGAAAAATTCCCCTTTACAGTCTGCCCCGACAGGGAGAATATTTCCACTGGTGGCCAGGGCTGCGTTGCAATCGCCTGGTGTACGCGAGAAGGCGATTTTGATCGCCTTGTTGAGCACGGACCCATGATGAAAACAGGGGTCCCGTCTGCACAGTCATCCCACCTTGGTAGCTCCGTTCCGAGCTCAGCCGCCCTTATTGCGCGGCATCAAATTGGATGGCAGCCCTGGCACCACACGTTTTCCGCTCCTTTTCCCGCAGATTCGCATCCCCGGCGATTCCAGTCCTGCCGACGCGCTACAATTCCGGCGTGACTTTCAGACAATTCAGCCGAGGATGAACGATGAAGCATCTATTTGTTTCGCTCGCCCTGGTACTGCCGCTGGTTGCGCACGCCGGCTTCGACGACGCGGTGCAGGCGTATGGAACCGGCGATTACGCCACGGCGCTCGCCGAATTCAAGGTGCTGGCAAATCAGGGCAAGCCGGAAGCGCAGTATTTCATGGGATTGTTCTATCACAATGGCTTCGGCGTGCCGCGCGACCAGGCTGAATCAGCGAATTGGTTTCTGAAGGCTGCCAGGCAAGGCGACGCGCGCTCGCAGTACTACGTCGGAATCATGGCGGAAAAAGGCCAGGGCGTGGAAAAAGACCCGGTGGCCGCGCACATGTGGCTTTCGCTTTCGGCGGCGAATCCCCAGACCTCCCACCGCGACTCGCTCTACACCAGGGAGGCAATCGAGAAGCTGGAGAAGAAAATGACGCCGGAGCAAATCGCCAAGGCAAAGGAATCGGCGAAGAAATGGAAATCCGGGGATTGACATCGTGCGCCTCCTGTTGGGGTATCACAATTCGAAGCCGGGCTTGATCCCGGCTTTTTCATTTCCAGCCCGGGTCCGCTACGCGCCCGCGTTTACAGTCGCGAAACCACAACTCCAACATCAGGCGTTACCCGCATTGCTCATGAAATTGCCGCGACCGGGGATTAGTTCGTCGTTCGTTGGCGACAAAGCCAATTCAGGAAAAAACTGCAGGCTTCATGCGGCAGTTCAAGAGAATCGCGTCGCCATCCGGCAACACTCTTCTTCCTTGCCGATTGATTCGAGGCGCCTCCAAGGGGTCGCTTCAGGCCTGATTCTGGGGATTTATGAATGAGCTTTGCATCCTTTTGAGCAAAGTTTTGCCGGGTTGTAAACAAGCGACCATTGGTACGCCTTTTGCGCAACAATTCGCGAATAATGGACGTTGAGACGCGCGACACTCCAACGCGGTCGGCGAGCATGTGACAGCGCCATAGGGTCGCGTAGACGGTGATTGTGAATGGCGCAAGCGAGGAGTCGGGCTGTCGGATTGGCGACACAAACGAAAGGAACTGGATACGAACATTTTCAATCCAACGTACCTGGAGGTACCGCAAACATGACCAGCCACACCGGATTCGTTGTGGAACAGGTCTCGGTTTCGGATGTTGTCGGCAGGGCGATCGGCAATTTTGCATTGCCGATTGCGGTGCTCGGCGTATCTTTCCTGCTGGTCGGTTACATGCCCGAGCTGCCCGATTTCTTCTCCGTGCTAAGGGTGTATGGACCGTATGTCACGTTGGGAGTCGGGCTGCTCGTCAGCCTGGCATTCAAGCGCGGCCGTGCAGTGTTTGCGATTCTGTCGTTGATGCTTGCATATGGCGGCTTCAGAGTGTTCCTCGGCGGCGGAGCCGACGCCTTTGCGGCGAAGACGGTGTATGCCGCACTGTGTATTTTCGTTCCCTTCAACCTGGCGCTGCTGTCCGTCGTGCGGGAGCGCGGTGCGCTGAACCCCTATGGGGCACGGCGGCTCGGTTTGCTTGTGGCCGAGATGGGGATCACGGCCGCGATAGTCCTCGGTGACCTCCAGTCTTTCACCGAAAGCCTTTATCGGCCGCTCTTTGCGGATGCTGCTGCAGCCGGTTCGCCGATTCCGCAGCTCGCTATGGCGATGATGGCGGTGGCATTATTGGTTGCCGTTATTTGTGCCGTGGTCAGAGCTTCTGTCATCGAAGCCGCGTTCGCGGTCACGGTCGTCGCATTTGCCGCTGCATGCAATGCAATGGTCTCTTCGGACGTATTCGCGTGGTTGACCGCCGCCGGTGTGATCGTTACGGCCGCGGTGTTGCAGGATTCCTACCGTCTGGCATTCCGCGACGACCTTACCGGACTACCCGGACGCCGGGTCCTCAATGAGCGGCTCATGAGCCTCGAAGGAAACTACTGCATTGCCATGCTGGACGTGGACCACTTCAAGGCCTTCAACGACACCTGGGGCCACGATGTCGGGGACCAGGTGCTCAAACTGGTTGCGTCGCGGCTCCGGCGCGTGGGTGGCGGCGGCAAGGCGTACAGATATGGGGGGGAGGAATTTGCGATTGTTTTCCTGGGAAGACGCGTTCTGGAAGTTTTGCCGCGCGTTGAGGCATTGCGCAAGGACATCGAGGCGTACGAAATGCGGATTCGTGCAGCCAACCACCCACGTGGTGCGCAGGCCGGCACGGTGAAAAACGCTGGCGATGCCGGGCCGATTCTGATTTCGGTGAGGGTCAGTATCGGTGTCGCCGAGAAAAATGATCGTCATGCCGCCCCCGATGCGGTCATCAAGGCGGCGGACGAAGCGCTTTACCGGGCCAAGTCGGCAGGCAGAAACCGGGTCAGTCGCTGAGCGCCGCGGCCAAGTTACTCGACTTGGCGGCGAAGGTAAGCGATCCCACCGCCACCACCTAGTGTCCTGTTCCGCTGATTCGCGGCTGAAAACCCGACGAGAATCGGCGCCATGCTGTGTTACGAGTCCTCGCCGTGGGGCCCGCCACTGTCAAGGACTCGCGCCTTGCCTGACGCCGATTTCGCGGGTTTTCCGATCGATGATGG
>JAXIOX010000096.1:0-11317 GCA_045403275.1 Burkholderiales bacterium
GCCGATTCGGTTGCGGTGTCGATCGCGGTGAGCCCGCCGCCGATGACCACCACCGGCAGCCGCAGCTGCATGTTGGCGATCGAATCCTGCTTGGCCGCGCCGGTGAGTTGCAGCGCCATGAGGAAGTCGGAAGCCGTGCGCACGCCCGGCGCGAGGCCGTTGGGGATGTCGAGCACCGTGGGGCGCCCCGCGCCCGCGGCCAGAACCACGTGATCGAACCCCAGTTCGAAGGCGTCGTCGACCGAGAGCGTGCCGCCGAAACGCACCCCTCCGAACAACGCGAATTCCTGCCGTCGTTGCAGCAGCAGCCGGATGAGCTTCAGGAAATTCTTGTCCCAGCGTGCCGTGATGCCGTACTCGGCCACGCCGCCGAAGCCGGCCATGACGCGATCGTCCAGCGACTCGAACAGCGATTCGGCATCGAAGATCGGCACGAACGCGGCCCGCGCGCCGCTGCGATCCACTCCGCACTGGTGCGCGGGCAGCGGCTCGATCTTCAGGCCGTCAATGCCGACCACGCTGTGGCCGTCGTTCATCAGGTGATGCGCCACGGTGAATCCGGCCGGCCCCATGCCGGCGACCAGCACGCGGCGGCCGCTGGCGGGTCGCGGGAACGGCCGTCGCAGATCGAGCGGGTTCCAGCGCGTGAGCAGGCTGTAGATCTCGAATCCCCAGGGCAGTTCGAGCACGTCCTTCAGAGTGCGGGTTTCCGCCTGCGGGATGTTGACCGGCTCCTGCTTCTGGTAGATGCAGGATTTCATGCAGTCGTTGCAGATACGGTGCCCGGTGGCGGCGACCATGGGATTGTCCACCGTGATCATCGCCAGCGCGCCGACCGCGATGCCTTCGGTCTTGAGTTTCTGGAATTCGGAAATGCGCTGTTCCAGCGGGCAGCCCGCCAGCGGCACGCCGAAAACGGTTTTTCTGAACGGCGCAGCAGCGCCGTGCGCGGGCGGCTTCTCCTTCAGCCCGTGCGAGCAGGAATCGCGGTCCTGCTCGTGGCACCAGATGCAATAGTTGGCCTGATCGAGCACGCCGACCAGGTCGGTGCCTGAATCCGTGAGCGCGAAGCCGTGGCGGCGGCGCAGGTGCGAAAGCGTGTGCACCGTAACGCCGTTTTCCTCGCGCGTGTCGAGCGGCACCAGTTTCTGGAAGTCGAGTTTCTTCGGCGCCTTGAACAGAACGCCGGTCTGGTGCTTCCTTCGTCCCGCTAGGGTGTGTGCTGCCCATGCGGCGTAGCGCATTGCGGTGTCGAGTTTTTCGGCGTTGGCTGCTTCGTCCTTCTGCCATTGTGCCACCTGGCGGGCGAACGCCAGTTCACTGAAGGTCTCGCCGAACCACTGGGCGAGTTTGCGCCCAAGTTCCTCGGCCTCGAAACCGGCGGCAATGTCGGACTTGTAGGTGTTCATCGCCTTGCGCTGGACGAACAGGCGTTTGCAGGAGAACAGCGGCGCAAGCTCGTGGTGGCGCGCGGAAAGCGCCTGCACCTCGGCCTCGATGCCGAACAAAGTCGCGACGAAATCGTCGAGATGTTCGGCCACAGCGATCAGCAATGCCGATTCTTCCTTGCGCGCCAGTGCCTCCGGCTCGCTGCGGGCGGACTCCAGACGCGCGCGCAGCGCCGCGTCGGCACTGCCGAGGAAAACCAGAAAAGCGCCATCGAGCCGCTGCAATCCGGCGCGGAGATAGAGATCTTCGAAACGGGTGCCGAAGCCGAGCTTAAGTTCGGGCTGGCTGAGGACTGCGTCTACGCTGATGTTCATTCACGGGCTTCTGGGACCGGGACAGGGCGCCGATAAAAGCGCGCATTATACCGCCGGCAATTCGATATCTTATTCGAGCTGACGCTAAAGTTATAACGGATTCAGGCTCTTAAGGCCGCGACGCGAGACCCGCGGCGATCCGGCGCGCCAGTCCCGGGCCTTGGTAGATCAGTCCGCTGTAGAGCTGGACCAGGCTGGCGCCGGCGTCCAGCTTTTCGCGGGCGTCAGCCACGGAAAACACGCCGCCCACGCCGATGATGGGGATGCGGCCGGCCAAGGATCTTGCCAGCTCGCGCACCACGGCGGTCGCGCGATCCTTCAGCGGCGCGCCGCTCAATCCACCCGCCTGCTCGCTGTTCGCCAGCCCTTCGACGCCATCGCGGGAAATGGTGGTGTTGGTGGCGATCACCGCGTCCACGCCGTGCCTGGCGAACGAAGCCGCCATCTGCCCGATATCCTCGGTGTTCAGGTCGGGCGCGATCTTGACCGCCAGCGGCACCGTCCTGCCGTGCCGCGCCGCGAGTCTGCGGTTCTCCTCGGTAAGCTTGCCCAGCAGCCGGTCGAGTTGGTCGGGCCGCTGCAACTGCCGCAGGTTGGCGGTGTTGGGCGAGGAGATGTTGACCGCGACGTAGCTCGCGGCCGCGTGCACTTTGCGCAGGCAGTACAAATAGTCTTCGGCGGCGCGCTCGATCGGGGTGTCGAAGTTCTTGCCGATGTTGATGCCGAGGATGCCGCGATAGCGCGCGCGCGCGACATTTTCGACCAGACGCTCGACGCCGTCGTTGTTGAACCCCATGCGGTTGACGATGGCGCGCGCCTCGGGGATGCGGAACAGACGCGGCGCCGGGTTGCCGGGTTGCGGGCGCGGGGTCACCGTTCCGACCTCGATGAAGCCGAAACCCAGCGCCGCCAGCGAGTCGACATGTTCGCCGTTCTTGTCCAGTCCCGCCGCCAGTCCCACCGGATTGGGAAACTCCAGCCCCATCACGCGGCGCGGACAGTGAACGATCGCACCGGCGATCGCGCCCGCGAGTCCAAACCGGCAGGCAACATCCAGAAAGCGCAGCGCGCCATGGTGCGCACGCTCGGGGTCGAGCTGGAACAGGAGCGGGCGGGCCAGGCGATAGAGCATGTCAGAAGGCGGCGGCAAGCGCGCCGCCGTCCGCGACCCGGCGTGCAGAAATCACGCGGCCTCGGGGGAGGACGCGTCGCGCGGCAGTCGCCGCCATTGGCCGTCGATCAGTCCCTCCAGCGGCTGGAAGTTGACCTTGTAGGCCATCTTGCGGCTTTGCGCGATCCAGTAGCCCAGATAGAGATAAGGAAGCCCCAGGCGCCGGCACAGCTCCACCTGCCACACCACGTTGTAAGTTCCGAGGCTGGCGCCGGCGACTTCGGGTTCGAAAAATGTGTACACCGACGACAGACCGTCGTCGAGCCGATCGACAATGCTGACCATGCGCAGGCGCCCGTCCTCGCGGAACTCCACCAGGCTGGAGCGCACGTTGCTTTGGAGGAGGAAGTGGCGGTACTGCTCGCGGCTGTCGTGATCCATGCCGCCGCCGCTATGGCGCTGCGACTGGTAGCGCAGGTACAGCGCGTAGTGTTCGGGGTGGTACTTGAGTTCCAGCATGCGCGCTTCCAGCGCCTTGTGACGGGCGTGGGCGCGACGATGCGAGCGGCTGGGTTCGAAGCCGGCGGTGACGATGCGCACCGGCACGCAGGCGCGGCAGTGGTCGCAGTAGGGGCGATATGTGAACGCGCCGCTGCGGCGGAAGCCGACCTTCACCAGCTCGCTGTAAACCTGGCTGTCGATCGCATGGCTGGGGGTGGCCACCTGCGAGCGGGCCAGCTTGTCGGGCAGGTAGCTGCACGGGTACGGGGCAGTTGCGTAGAACTGCAGTACCGAAAAGGGCAGGTCGTTGAGCTGTGTCATCGCGTAATCGTAGACTCCAGACGCCACGGCACCGGAACCGGGGGATAGTGTACCAATTCCCGCAGCCCGCGCGTGAACTCGGCACGCGGGATTTCGCGGGCGCCGAACGAGGCGAGATGGGCGGTGTTCATCTGGCAGTCGATCACGCCGAAGTCCCAGCGCTCCAGTTGCCGCGCCAGCGCCACAAACGCGATCTTGGAGGCGTCGCTGACGCGGGTGAACATGGACTCGCCGAAGAACGCGCGGCCGAGCGCGACGCCGTACAGTCCGCCCGCCAGTTCGCCGTCGAGCCAGGATTCCACCGAGTGCGCAAACCCGGCGCGATGCAGGGCGGCGTAGGCGTCGGCCATCGCGTCAGTAATCCAGGTGCCGGACTCCCTGCGCCGCGGCTGACGGCAACCCTCGATAACCTCGTCGAAAACGGTATCGGCGCGCACTTCGAAGCGCGCGTTGCGCAGCGTGCGCGCCAGCGAGCGCGACACCTTCAGTTCGGCCGGGAACAGGACCATGCGCGGATCGGGGCTCCACCACAGGATCGGCTGGCCGTCGGCGAACCAGGGGAAGATGCCATTGCTGTAGGCGTCCAACAGCCTGGGCAGCGACAGATCGGCGCCGGCGGCGAGCAGGCCGTTGGGTTGCGCGAGTGCGCGCTCAACCTCGGGAAAAGGATCGCCGGAGTCCAGCCAAGGAATCAAGGTGCGATAGGCGCACGCTTTAGAAAACTTTGTCGGGGTTCTTGCTGATGAGTCCGCAGGCCACGCGCGGGCCGGAGTTGCCGGCCGGCTGGGATTTAAGGTCGTCAGGGCCGCCATGCACGATCACCGCGCGGCCGATGATGCTGTTGGCTTCGGCGCCCAGCGTGATCCCGCTCACCTCGAACGAGGTGTTCGCGAAGCCGTTGGCGTCGGCGCGCAGGTTGCCGAGATCGCCGCCGTGACGAACCGCGCCGACCGGGCCGCCGTGCTTGCCGCCGGATGGATTGAAATGTGCGCCGGCGCTGGAGGCATCGGCGGCGCTGCAATTGCCTTTCTCGTGGATATGGAAGCCGTGTGTGCCGTTGGCCGCGAGCCCGGAGATTTTGGCTTCGACCGTCACCATCTCGCCTTTCTGGGTGAAGTTGACGGTGCCGCTCACCGAATTTCCCTTGGTGGGCGCCAGCACCGCGGTGGCGGAGGGGTTCCTGGTGAACATGCTGCTCATGTTGCTGCAGGCCGGCAGCAGCACGCACACGCCGATCAATGCCCACTTGGTTTTCATTATGCTCTCCGCGAACCTCGTCTTTACGGGTTAAAGGGCAACTGGAACCGAGGTTTTTAGCACCAGCCCCGGAAGGTGTCAAATGAGCTGGTGCGCCTGCGCTTCGCAGACAAAATGTGCGCGCTGCAGGACCGCCGGCGCGCGGGAAAGTTGTAGCATTGAGAATTCTCCCGCGTCCTGATTGCATTCGACGTCTTGGATAACGCGCACGCGCTGCAGTCTCCCTCCGAATGGGTGAAGCGCTGGGCCGGCTTCATTGCCGCCGGCGGCGAAGTGCTCGACCTTGCCTGCGGGTGGGGCCGGCACAGCCGCTATCTCGCTTGCGCCGGTTATCGCGTGTGCGCGGTCGATCGCGATGCCCAGATGCTCGCAGCATTGAACGGCGTCGCCGGGGTCAGCGTGCAGGTCGCCGACCTGGAACGCGCGCCGTGGCCGCTAGAAGGCCGGCGTTTTGCCGGCATCGTCGTTGCCAACTACCTGTATCGGCCGCTGTTCCCGCAACTCCTGGAGGCCCTGGCGGAAGACGGTGCGCTCATTTATGAAACGTTCGCGCTCGGCAACGAACGTTTCGGCAGGCCGTCCAATCCCGATTTCCTGCTGCGACCCGGCGAACTGCTCGACTTAGTGCGCGGGAAACTGCGCGTGCTCGCCTACGAAGACTTGCAGGTGAGCCTGCCCAAGCCGGCGATGGTGCAGCGAATCTGTGCCGTAGGTCCGCGCTGGAGGCCCTGACGCGCCTGCTGCGGAGAGAATCGGTTAAAATCGCGCTTTCAATCGAATGGAGGCCGCCATGTTAAAGGGAAGCCTCGTCGCCATCGTCACGCCGATGCTCGAGGACGGCAGCCTTGACCTCGAACGGCTGCACCGTCTGATCGAATTCCACATCCGCGAAGGCAGCAACGGCATCGTCGCCGTCGGGACCACCGGCGAATCGCCGACGGTGGATTTCGAAGAACACTGCCTGTTGATCCGCACCACCATTGAGTACGCGGCGGGCCGCACCCCGGTCATCGCCGGTACCGGCGCCAATTCGACGCGCGAGGCCATCGAGCTTGCGGCGTACGCCAAGGCCGCCGGCGCCGATATGAGCCTGTCGGTGGTGCCCTATTACAACAAGCCCACCCAGGAAGGGCTGTACCGGCACTTCCGCGCCATTGCCGAGGCGGTGGACCTTCCCCAGATTCTCTACAACGTTCCGAGCCGCACGGTTGCGGACCTGCAGAACGACACGGTGCTGCGCCTGGCGCAGGTTCCGAATATCGTCGGCCTGAAGGATGCGACCGGCAACATGGAGCGCGGCGCAGAGATGCTGCGGCGCGCGCCGAAAAGTTTTGCCATCTACAGCGGAGACGACGGCACCGCGCTGCCGCTGATGATGTTGGGCGCGCACGGCGTGATTTCGGTGACCGCGAATGCGGCGCCACGGCTGATGCAGGAGATGTGCGCGGCGGTGTTCGCCGGCGATCTTGCCAGGGCCCGCGCCCACAACAACAAGCTACTCGGCCTGCACCGGCATTTGTTCGTGGAGGCCAACCCGATACCGGTAAAGTGGGTGCTGCAGCAGATGGGGCTGATAGAAGGCGGCATCAGGTTGCCGCTGACGCCGCTGTCTTCGTCCTTTCACGACCTGCTGCGCGGCGCCATGGAGCAGTCCGAAATCGCCGGCGCCGCGGTTGCGCAGGCTTCGATGGCCAAATGAACCCAGCGGGCCGGCAATGGTCGTAGTTACAAACCTGGGGAATCCTCACGCATGAAACCAACGCAGTTTATTGCTGCTGCCGTCGCGGCGCTCCTCGCACTCTCAGGTTGTTCCGGCCCGCTCGTCGAAGGCAAGAAGATCGACTACAAGTCGGCGGGGAAGGTAAAGCCGCTCGCGGTGCCGGCTGATCTGAGTGCTCCGCCGACCAGCGATCGTTACGCCATCCCCGAGACCGCGGCCAGTTCGGCGACCTACTCGGAGTATTCCGAAGGACAGGGCGCTCGCCCTGCCGGGGCGCCCACGGCCGCCGTCCTGCCCGCATTGGAAAAAATGCGTATCGAACGCGGGGGCAGCCAGCGTTGGCTGGTGGTGGAAACGGACGCGCAGACGTTGTGGCCGGCGATCAGGGAGTTCTGGCAGGACTCAGGATTCCTGATCGACAGGGAACTGCCCGATATCGGGATCATGGAAACGGACTGGGCGGAGAACCGCGCCAAAATTCCAGACAGCGCGCTGCGCAAAGTGATCGGCAAGGTGCTCGACCAGGCCTATTCCTACCCCGAACGCGACAAGTATCGTACCCGCCTTGAACATGGCGAAGAACCCGGCACCACGGAGATTTTCATCAGCCATCGCGGCGTGTATCAGGTCGTGGTCGGCGAACGCCTGAATGAACAGGTGAAATGGCAGATGCGGCCCACCGATCCGGAGCTCGAGGCGGAGATGTTGTCGCGGCTGATGCGCAGACTGGGTGCGAAGGACGAGCAGGTGGTGCAGGCGCAAGCGCCGGTTGCCGTCCCGCGGGCGCAACTGGAGAAGAATGGCGAGATTGCGCAAGCACTGATACTGGCCGACAGTTTCGATCGCGCCTGGCGGCGGGTGGGCCTGGCGCTAGACCGCGTTGGATTCACGGTCGAGGATCGCGACCGGTCGAAAGGCCTCTACTATGTGCGCTACTTGGATCCGGACGCCGATGGCAATGGCAAGTCCGGCAGCGGCTGGTCGCGGCTGGCGTTCTGGCGCAGCGACAGCGGCAAGAAGGATGAGCAGTTCCGGATCAGCGTCGCCGATGCGGAGAATGGCAGCGAGGTTAGGGTGCAGGACGGCGAAGGGGCGAACGCGAAATCGCCGACCGCAGGGCGCATCCTCGCGCTGCTGCAGGATGAGTTGAAGTGAACCCGAGGCGATGACGCCGGCGACCCCGACGTGAGCGGCACGATGCGCTTCGCATCGCTGGGCAGCGGCAGTCGGGGCAATGCCCTGGTCGTCGAGGCCGGTTCCACCCGGATTCTGCTCGACTGTGGATTCGGACTCGGCGAGACGACCTCCCGTCTTCGCCGCCTTGGACTTACCCCCGAAGATCTTTCGGCCGTCGTCGTCACCCACGAGCACGACGACCATATCGGCGGTGTCGCGCGGCTGGCGCGCCGCCATTCGATTCCGGTGTGGCTCACCCGCGGGACTCTGATCGGCTTCGAAGCGCTGTTTGCCGGCATCGGCAACCTGCATGCGATCGACAATTACCGCAGCTTTGCGATCGGCGACCTTCAGGTCGAACCGTTTCCGGTGCCGCACGATGCGCGCGAGCCGGCGCAGTACGTATTCACCGACGGCTCGCGCCGGCTCGGGGTGCTCACGGATACGGGTTGTTCCACGCGGCACATCGAGGCCATGCTGTCGGGCTGCGACGCCCTGGTGCTGGAATGCAATCACGATCCCGCGATGCTGCGGGTGAGCAGCTATCCGCAGAAGCTGCGCGAACGCATCGCCGGGCGGTACGGCCATCTCGACAACGGGGCCGCCGCTGAGTTGCTGGCGCGCCTGGACACGGGTCGCCTGAAACATCTGGTGGCCGCGCACCTGAGCCAGGAAAACAACCGGGCGGATCTGGCGCGCGCCGCGCTTGCCGGCGCGATCGGCTGCGATCCCGAATGGGTTGAAGTCGCGGACCAGGACAACGGGTTGGGGTGGCGCGCAATCAGTTGACGCCGCCGGTGCAGATCTGCCGCTGAAACGAAAAAGCCGGTTGAAGACCGGCTTTTTATTGACAGCGCAGCGGAAGCCGGGGCGGATTCGGCGACGGGCGCGGCAGGTGCGGGTTCTTCCTTCCTGCCGCGAAATGCAACTACCGTGCAAGTGTGGGGACTTACAAGCCGATAGTGGTGGCGGAAACGGTGGGGGAGGATGCTTCCCAGATTTCGTCGAAGCGCTTGGCAAGCGCGTGGATGCCGATCGGGTCATCCAACGCGAGCAGGCCGCGCGCCTCGTCGAAGTGGAATCGGTGCACGAAACTGTGATCGTCCACCAAGGCAAAGGGGTCGTAGACCGACTTGGCGTTCGAGTGGGTTTCATGAATGCTGATTGCATGGCTGTGCAGGCGCAACAGATTCAGGATACGCGGGCAATTTTGGTCGATTGTCCGAGCGTCGTGCACCACTATCTGCAGGCGATTGCGCCGGCTGGCCCGCAGAAACTGGTGCAGCAGATCGAAGCGTTGCGGCGAATTGTATCCCCGTCCCAGCGTGTGCTCGAAGATGCGGACTGAGCGCTGCGCCTTCGCCAGCACCGTATCCAGGGCGGCTTCGTATTCGGCGTTGCCGAACAGGGGGGTGTATTGCCGGGTCGCGTTTTCCGCCATGTTCACGCTCAGGTTGCGATCGCGCGGGTCGCCGGCAGAATATAGCCGCTGCGATACCACCGGTAAAGTGTCTCCGCGGCCGTGCCCGCTCGCGGAACCTGCCGGCCCGCCAGCCGCCGCGCGTCGGCGAGCGCTCGCAATGGCCGCGCCTCGTCGCCGTTGATCACCAGCGAGTCCCCATTGACGAACAGCCGGGAGCCGCTGTAAAGCATCTGCGTGGGCAATGCCAGTTCCAGTCCGCGGTTGCGCGCACTGCGCAGGAATGCCTTCAGCGCAAGCGGGTTGCGCGGCGGCGAGAACAGCACGTGCGGCTTGGGCTCGGTGAGGTAGGTGCCGAGAAATTCGGCAACGTCGCCACGGTTCCAGCGGATGCTCCCGAGCGTGCGCTGGACCTGCGCGATCATCGCTGAACCAATCCGCGCCGGGCGGGCCTGCATTGCCAGGTCCGGATCCTCGTAGCGGCCCGTTGGATTCAGCCGTTCTTCCAGGAACATCAGGAACTGCGACACCAGTTCATGATGAGCCGGCGCGCGAAACCCGATCGAGTAGGTGTAGCAGGCATCGACCGCAACGCCGTCATGGGCGAACCCGGGCGGCAGATACAGCATGTCTCCCGGCCCGAGCATGCACTCGCCCTGGGGCACGAAATGCCTGAGTATCTTGAGCGGCGCGCCGTCCACGAGCGTCAGGTCGTCCTGCCGGCCAACTTTCCAGCGTCGCCGGCCGGGACCGTGCAACAGGAAAACGTCGTAAGAGTCGAAATGCGGCCCGACCCCTCCGCCGGGCGGCGCATAACTCACCATAAGATCGTCCAGGCGGCTATAGGGAATGAAATCGAAGCGGGACAGAAGTTGCCGTGCCGCGGGCACGAAGAGATTTACTCCCTGCACCAGCAGCGTCCAGTCGCGCTGCGGCAGGCGCGACAGGTACCGGCGGGCAAACGGGCCGTGTTCGACGGTCCAGCGCCGGCCGGCGCGCAACAACAGCCGCGATTCGCAATCGTCGCGGCCGGCGAGTTCGATCATGGTGCGGAAATCGACAACGCCCTCGAATCCTGGAATCGCTTCACGTACCAGCAACGGAATCTTCTGCCAATGGCGGCGCAGGAAAGACGAGGCGGACAATCCGCCAAGCAACGGGATTTTCACGACCGGGATTCTATCGTTGTCGGTGAGTTGCCGGGCCGGCCTTGACAATCGTATTTTTTAAATCGGTTAGAATCCGGCTTGTGCTTCATCGGAGTTGCTCATGCTGAAAGTAGGTCAACCCGCACCCGCCTTCGATCTGCCCGACGCCGATTTGAACGTGGTGAGCCTCGACGGCTACAAGGGCACGAACAACGTAGTTCTATATTTCTACCCGAAGGACGACACGCCGGGCTGCACCATCGAGGCCATCGATTTCAGCGAACTGCAGGATGCATTCCTGGGCCTCGATACCGTGGTACTGGGAGTGAGCATGGACGATTGCGTGAGCCACGGCTCCTTTCGCGACAAACACGGGCTGGCGGTACAGTTGCTGGCGGATGCGGAGGGCGAAGTCTGCGCGCAGTATGGCGTGTTGCAGGAGAAGGAAGGGGACGGCAATCGCAAGAAGCGCTGCATCCTCCGCTCCACCTTCGTGATCGACAAAAAAGGTTTCGTGCGCCACGCATTTTACGGCGTCAACGCGCGCGGCCACGCCATCGAAGTCCTCAATCTCGTCAAGGAGCTATAGCGGGGATGCAGATTGCCAAGGACACCGTCGTGTCACTGGACTACGAGCTGTTCGATGCCGCGGGTACGCTGATCGAAAAAACCAAGTCGCCGATCACGTATCTGCACGGGGGCTACGACGGTGTTTTCCCGATGGTGGAGAGCGCGCTGCAGGGCAAGGGCATCGGCGACACCTGCCAGGTCCGTCTCGAGCCGGACGATGCGTTCGGCAAGCATGAAGCGAATATGGTTCGCATCGAAGCGCGCAAACTGTTCCCCGAAAACATCACGGTGGGCATGCAGTTTGAGGGCATTGTCGAAGACCACGACCAG
>JAXIOX010000272.1:0-18544 GCA_045403275.1 Burkholderiales bacterium
TATACCCGCGGCTTCCGGGTCTACACCACACTGTCCAAGGTGCATCAGGACGCTGCTTATCGGGCACTGCGCCAGGGGGTGCTGCAATACGATGAGCGCCAGAATTATCGCGGCGCGGAGGGCTACTTCGATCTTCCCAAGGAGGAGATCGGGGAAGAAGCGCTTGAGGATGCACTGCAGGACGAACTGGAAAGCGACGACATCTACCCTGCCATCGTGCTGGAGGTCGACGCCAAAGCGGTGAAGGCCTACCGCAAAGGCGGCGAATTCCTCACCATCACCGGCGAAGGGCTGAAATTCGCCGGCCGCATGATCGGCAACCGCGCGCCGGCCAAACTTAGGCTGCGCCGCGGCGCTTTGATCCGAGTCCAGCCCGACGGCAAAGGCGGCTGGAAGATCGTGCAACTGCCGCAGGTTGAGGCCGCGCTGGTGTCCGTGGACACGAGAGACGGCGCAATAAGGGCCATGGTCGGTGGATTCGACTTCTACCGCAACAAGTACAACCACGTAACGCAAGCGCGCCGGCAGCCCGGTTCGAGCTTCAAGCCGTTCATTTACTCTGCCGCGCTGGAAAAGGGTTTCACGCCGGCCACCATCATCAACGACGCGCCCCTGACCATCGACGCCAGCGAAACCGGGTCAGTGAACTGGGAGCCGAGGAACTTCGACGGCACCTTCGATGGCCCTATCCGTATGCGCACGGCGCTGACCCGATCGAAAAACCTGGTGTCGATTCGGATTCTGCAGGCGATCACCCCGCAGTATGCGCAGGACTACATCGCGCGCTTCGGATTCGATCCGAAGCAACATCCGCCCTATCTGACCATGGCGTTGGGCGCCGGGTCGACAACCCCGTTGGAAATGGTGATGGGCTTCTCGGTGTTCGCAAACGGCGGTTTCCGTGTGGCGCCTTATTTCATCGAACGCATCGAGGACGCGCAGGGCGAAATCCTGGGCAAGGCCAATCCGATCCAGGTCGGCAAGGGCGCGGAACGGGTGATCGATTCCCGCAACGCATTCATCATGGCGAACATGATGCAGGACGTGATCCGCGGCGGCACCGGGGCGCGTGCCATGGCACTCGGCCGCGTGGACCTCGCCGGCAAGACCGGCACGACCAACGAGCAGATGGACGCGTGGTTTGCCGGATTCCAGCGCAACTTGGCGACAGTGGTGTGGATCGGCTTTGACATCCCGCGCACGCTTGGTGATCACGAAACCGGCGCGGTTGCCGCCCTGCCGATCTGGATGTCGTACATGGGGACGGTCCTGAAAGGCCAGCCGGAAGAACTCTGGGTCGCGCCCCAGGGCGTGGTCGCAGTCGCGATCAACCCGCAAACGGGGCTTCGCGACCGGCACGCGCCCACGCCGATGATCGAGTATTTCTACCACGAGAACGTGCCGCCGGAGCAGGAGAGCAGCCCGGAAGACGAGCTCGGCGAGTCTGCCCAACCGGCGGAGGAAGTCAGGGACCAGCTATACTGAACGCCGATGTCGAGGGACAACGGCAACAACCGACAGATGCGGGAGCGCATCGCCCAACTTGCGGCGCGCCTGATGGCCGTTGACGGCATCGATGACTTTGCGCTGGCAAAGCGCAAGGCGGCGCGTCAGGCTGGGGCACCCGATACCCGCAACCTGCCCAACAATGGAGAAGTAGAGCAGGCCCTGCGCGCCTACCAGCAGCTCTACCAAGCCGACGAGCAGCAGGCGCGTCTGCGCCAGCTGCGGCAGAATGCCCGCGAGATGATGCAACTGCTCGCACAATTCGACCCCCATTTGTCCGGTTCGGTACTGTCCGGCAGCGCGGGCAAGTACTCCGACATCAACATTCACCTTTTTGCCGACAGCGTGAAGGACGTGGAATTGTTCCTGCTCAACCGCCGCATCCCCTACCGCAGCCGCGAACGGCGCGTTTACATCGGCGGTGAACCACGGAGCGTTCCGAGTTTCAGCGTCAGTACCGACGACGCCGATTTCGACATCACCGTGTTCGCGCCGCGCGATCTGCGCTATCAGCTGCGCTCAACGGCCGAGGGCAAACCCCTCGACCGCGCCCGTATCGACTGGCTGAACTCGGTGCTCGACAGCGGCGCAACTGCGGACGCCGGGGCTAACCCTCTTTGAGCCAGGCGGCCGCTTCCAGGGCGAAATAAGTGAGGACGCCGTCGGCGCCGGCGCGCTTAAAGGCCAGCAACGACTCCAGGACGCACTTGCGACGGTCGATCCAGCCGTTCATCCCCGCAGCCTGGAGCATCGCGTACTCGCCGCTGACCTGATACACGAACGTCGGCGCGCCGAACTCGTCCTTCACCCTGCGTACGATATCGAGGTAGGGCATCCCGGGCTTGACCATCACCATGTCGGCGCCCTCTTCGAGGTCCATTCCCACTTCCCAAAGCGCCTCGTCGCTGTTTGCCGGATCGATCTGGTAGGTGTACTTGTCGCCCTTGCCCAGGTTTGCCGCCGAACCGACCGCGTCGCGAAACGGGCCATAGAAACTCGACGCGTATTTGGCCGCGTATGCGAGTATGCGCGTGTAGATATGTCCGCCCTCATCCAGCGCCCGACGCAGCGCCCCGACGCGCCCATCCATCATGTCGGAGGGCGCGATGATGTCCACCCCGGCTTCGACATGCGTCAGCGCCTGTTTGACCAGCGCCTCGATGGTCTCGTCATTGAGCACGTACCCGCTATCGTCGATCAGACCATCCTGGCCGTGGCTGGTATAGGGATCGAGGGCGATGTCGGTGATGACGCCCAATTGCGGGAAGCGGCTTTTCAGTGCCCGGATGGTTCGGGGAGCGAGCCCGTCAGGATTAAACGCTTCGCTGGCATCGGCGCTCCTAACCTTGTTGTCCACGACCGGAAACAACGCAATTGCCGGCACCCCAAGTTCGATGCTGCGCTCGGCCACCCTGAGCACGGCATCAACGGTCAGCCGCTCCACTCCTGGCATCGATGCAACCGCCTCGCTGCGGTTGCGTCCGTCGATGACGAATACCGGGTAGATGAAGTCGTCCGCAGACAGCCGATGCTCGCGCACCATGCGTCGGGAAAAATCGTCACGGCGCAATCTGCGCATCCTGCGGACTGGAAACTTTCCGAGTACATGCATGGTCGGTCCTCAGTTTCCCCGCGCCCCCGGGCATCCGGTTGCCAAGCGAGAAACTATCTCGTTGAATTAAATGATAAAGCCTCGGTCGCGCAAAGCGGAACTTTTTTGCGCTACCTCCACTCTCATTGAGCAGACAGTGATGTCTCCCGCTTCTCCTCCCTGAGCGGGTGCCTTAATCCAATTGAGGCTTTGTCTCGCCCCCGGTTTAGTCTCTTTTAACCGGGGGTTTTTTATTTTAGCTGTCCCCGCCGACCCAACCCGGCATCGAACCATTTCACCAACAGTGCCTCGGCTTCGTCGACGCCCTGCCTGGTCCTGGCAGAGAAAAGCTGTACGCTACTGCCGTGGTACTTGGCGGCGAGCCCTTCGCCCACCTTGCGCAGTTGTCTGGTCGCTTCCTGCTGCGACAACTTGTCCGCCTTGGTGAGCAGCACGTGCACCGGCCGGCCTGTCGGGGCGAACCAGTCCAGCAGCTGCCAGTCCAGCGGCGTCAGCGGATGTCGGGCGTCCATCACCACCACCAGGCCGCGCAGCTGACCGCGAGACTGTAAGTAGCCGGACAGCAGTTCCTGCCAGATTCGCTTCATCGCTCTCGGCACCTGCGCATACCCGTACCCGGGCAAGTCCACCAGAAAGCGCCCCGCCCCCAGGCTGAAAAAATTGATCTGCTGCGTTCGGCCCGGGGTCTTGCTGACGAAGGCCAGGCGATGGCGCCGCGCAAGCGCGTTGAGTGCGCTCGACTTGCCCACGTTCGAGCGTCCGGCAAACGCCACTTCGACTCCAGACGAAGCCGGCAGGTCGCGCTCATGCGCGGCTGTGGCGAAGAAGGCGGCGTCGCCGAACAAACGAGTGCGGCTCATCGGTTACGCTAAAATGGCGCCTTTCGCGGGGACCGGCGCAGTCCGGCGACTTGGCACGAAATCGAAGGAGTGTTCATGAACTGTTTTATGGCGGCGACCGTGTTCGCGTTCATTTCCGTCACCTCGGCCGTTGCGGCTGATTTCGGCGACCCCGCCAAGGCCCAGCCCATTGCCGACCGGATTTGCGCCGCCTGCCACGGAGCCGACGGCAACAGCCCGCTGCCGATGAATCCGAGTCTGGCCGGACAGCACCCTGAGTATCTGTTCAAGCAGCTGAACGAATTCAAATCGGGCAGCCGCAACAACGCCGTGATGATGGGCATGGTAGCCGGCGTGTCCGCCGAGGACATGCGCAATCTTGCCGCTTACTACGCCGCTCAGAAACCCAGCGAAACTGCGGCGAAAGACAAGGATCTGGTCGCTCAGGGACGCAAGCTGTTTCGCGGCGGCAATATCGCCACCGGAGTGACAGCGTGTGCCGGCTGCCATTCGCCGAACGGTGCCGGAATTCCAACCCAGTTTCCCCGGCTTGCCGGTCAACATCCCGAGTACGTCATTGCGCAATTGAAGGCCTTCCGCGCTGGCGACCGCGCCAACGACTCCAACGCCATGATGCGCGCGGTCGCGGGGCGGCTCACCGACAGGGAAATTGCCGCCGTCGCCGAATACCTCTCGGCTTTGCGCTGACCGCGCGACAGTTCACGGGGCCGCGACTTTCGCGAAGGCGGCCGATGCTGCCTCGATGGTGGCGCTGATTTCGGTTTCGCCGTGAGCGGCGGAGACAAAACCCGCTTCGAATGCCGATGGCGCCAGGTACACGCCCCGATCCAGCATGGCATGGAAAAAACGGTTGAAGGCATTCTTGTCGCATTCCATGACCTGGGCGTAACTCTCCGGCGCTGTGGCGCGGAAGTACACGCCGAACATCCCGCCGACCGATTGCGCCGAAAACGCCAACCCCGCATACCTGCCGGCCTTCTGCAGGCCCTGCACCAGCCGTGCAGCGGCCTTGTCAAGCAAGTCGAAAAAACTGGGCGCCTGCACAAGTTTGAGCGTCGCCAACCCGGCGGCGACCGCTACCGGATTTCCAGACAGGGTTCCGGCCTGGTACACCGGCCCAAGCGGCGCAATGCACTGCATGATGTCGCGCCGTCCGCCGAACGCTCCCACCGGCATGCCGCCGCCGATCACCTTGCCGAGCGTGGTGAGATCGGGCGTGATGCGGTAAAGCCCCTGCGCTCCCTGGAGCCCGACGCGGAAACCGGTCATCACTTCGTCGAAAATCAGCACCGTGCCGTGCTTCGTGCAAAGGTCCCGAAGCGCGCGCAGGAATTCCGGCCTGGGCTTGACCAGATTCATGTTGCCCGCAACAGGCTCGACGATCACGGCAGCGATTTGATCGCCTTGCGCGCCGAACGCGCGCTCCAGCATGCCGGCATCGTTGTAATCGAGCACCAGCGTGTGAACCGTTATCTCGGCCGGCACGCCGGCGGAACTGGGCTGACCGAAAGTGAGCGCGCCGGAACCGGCCTTTACCAGCAACGAATCGGCGTGGCCATGGTAACAGCCCTCGAACTTGACGATCTTCGCGCGCCCGGTAAACCCGCGCGCCAACCGGATCGCGCTCATGGTCGCCTCGGTGCCGGAATTCACCAGACGCACCTGCTGCATCGACGGCAGCAGCCGGGTGATGAGTTCCGCCATTTCCAGTTCGGCTTCCGTCGGGGCACCAAAGCTTAATCCACGGGAAGCGGCCTCCCGCACCGCTTCGACCACTTGCGGATGTGCGTGGCCAAGCACCAGCGGTCCCCAGGAACCGACGTAGTCGATGTAGCGCCTGCCATCCGCGTCCCACACGCAGGCACCGTCCCCGCGGCTGAAGAACAACGGCGTGCCGCCCACCGATCGGAAGGCGCGCACCGGCGAGTTCACTCCGCCGGGAATGACCTTCTGCGATTTGTCGAAAAGAATCTCGTTTCTCGTTTTCATGCTTGCAGTGTCAGGTTTCACTGTGTTCCGCGAACATGCAGGCAATGCGGCGTGCCGCGCTTTCAATGTCGGGAGCATCGAACACGGCGCTGACCACCGCCACCGAGTCGGCGCCGGCCTCTATCAGTCCGGCAGCGTTATCCGGCGTGATGCCGCCGATGGCGACGATCGGGAGCGAGAACTCCTTTGCCGCGCGCAACAGGTCCCGGCTCGCCATCACCGCGTCGGGCTTGGTCGGCGACGGGAATAAACTGCCGAACGCGACATAGTCCGCGCCCTTTGCAACAGCATCGCGCGCCCGCCACAACTGGTTGTAGCACGACACGCCAATCAGTTTGCCGGGACCAAGCAGCGCACGCGCCGCGCCGACGCCGTCGTCGTCCTTGCCCAGGTGCACTCCGTCGGCAGCCACGTCGTGCGCCAGCTCGATACTGTCGTTGACGATGAAACAGGCTCCGGCGTCGCGGCACAACCGCGCAATCTGAAGGGCCTGTTCGTGCCGCAATCGCTCGTCGGCAGCCTTGTTGCGGTACTGCACCACACGCGCGCCGCCGCGTAACACGGCTTCGACCTTGCTCCTCAACAGCGCGGAGTCGGCAAGCTCGGGCGTGACCGCGTACAGCCCGCTAATTGTCCTGCTCATCTTCCGGCTCTTCCTCGCGCGCCCAGAACAGCCGGTCCGGGATCAACTGCCCCATCCCGGTCCGATACGCGAACTTGAGCGTTTGCCAGGTGTATTCCTGCGCATCGCGTACCGCCTCGGGTACGCCGAGCCCGTTGGCGATCGTCGCCGCGACCGCCGCGGCGAGTGTGCATCCCGAGCCATGAAAAATCCCGGGCAGGCGTTGCCAGGAGTCGGTTCGCACCACGCCTTGCTGGTCGTGGAGCGTATTGACCACCTGCGCCGTGTTTTCGTGGGTCCCGGTCACCAGGACGTATTCGCAGCCGAGATTGAGCAGGCGCCGCGCGCACTCGTTCAAGTCTGGGTCGTCGTTCTCGTTGCTGTCGTCCTGCGCCAGGCGCCGGGCCTCGTGACTGTTGGGGGTGATCAACGTGGTCTGCGGGATCAGCAACTCACGCATCGCCGCGATCATGTCGTCGGAAGCCAGTTCGTCACCGCGGCCCGAGGCGAGTACCGGATCGAGCACCAGCGGTATATCGGGATAATCGGAGACCACTTCAGCAATGGCGGCAATCGCCTCGACGCTTCCGAGCAGGCCGACCTTGAACACCGTGACCGGCATGTCCTCGAGCACGCAGCGCGCCTGTTCGGCGACCCACTCGGCATCGATCGGCAGCACGTCTTCCACGCCCATCGTGTCCTGGATGGTCACCGCGGTGATCACCGACAACGGATGGCAACCCATGCTCGACAGGGTGAGGATGTCCGCCTGAATCCCCGCGCCACCGCTTGGATCAGTCGCCGCGAATACGAGCACGATCGGGAGAGAATCTGGCACAGCGAAGTTTCGCGGCAGCGTTTCGACTTAAAATGGAATCTTAACTGAAAAGCTCCGTAATTCCCCAAACCAACCATGGCTGCAAGCGCGAAAGAGGAATACAGGACCTTCATGTGCCTGATCTGCGGATTCATTTACTACGAGGCGGCCGGGCTGCCCGATGAGGGCCTTCCAGCCGGCACACGCTGGGAGGATGTGCCCGTCAACTGGGTGTGCCCCGAGTGCGGGGCGCGCAAGGAAGACTTCGAGCTGGTGGAAATCTAGAAAGGAACGAAATGCGAATTCTGCACATGATGCTGAGGGTAGGTGACCTGCGGCGTTCGATTGATTTCTATACCAAGGTCCTCGGCATGAAGGTGCTACGCCAGAAGGACTATCCGGACGGTCGTTTCACACTGGCTTTTGTCGGCTACGGCGACGAAGACAAGGAAGCCGTGCTCGAACTCACTCACAACTGGGACACCGCGAAATATGACCTGGGCAACGGCTACGGTCACGTCGCGCTCCAGGTGGACGATGCCTACAAGGCCTGCGAGGAGGTGAAAAAGCGCGGGGGTCGTGTAACACGCGAGGCCGGCCCGATGAAGCATGGCACCACCATAATTGCGTTCGTCGAAGACCCGGACGGCTACAAGATCGAATTCATCCAGCGTTAACGCTGCCCCAGATAGTTCGCGATGCGCACGAAATCCGCGACGCCCAGGGTCTCACCTCTGGCGCCCGGTTCGATTCCCAGCTGTTCCAGTTCCCCGGCTTCGAGCAGTTCCCTTAACGCGTTTCGCAGGGTCTTGCGGCGCTGGCCGAACGCGCGCGTCACCACGTCGGCGAACAAAGACTCATCGCTGGCGCGGTGGGGCGGGGCCGCGTAGGGCGTCATCCGCACCACCGAGGACCAGACTTTGGGTCGGGGATGAAATGCCGTCGGCGGCACGTCGAAAAGCGACTCGATGACCCACCGGTACTGCAACATCACGGACAGGCGGCCGTACTCGGGAGAACCTGGTCGGGCAGCCATCCTCTCGACGACCTCGCGCTGGAGCATGAAATGGCAGTCGCGCAGCAACCCCACCTGCGCATTCAGGCGAAACAGGATCGGTGTCGAAATGTTGTAAGGGAGGTTGCCAACGACGCGGATGTCCGCGCCAAACGCGGAAAAATCGAAATCCAGCGCATTGCCCTCATGGACGCGCAGCCCATCCGATGAGAAACGCGCGCGCAGACCGCGGACGATATCGCGGTCGATCTCGATCACGTCGAGATGGGCGACATGCTCAAGCAGCGGCGCAGTGAGTGCGCCCGGACCGGGTCCGATCTCGACGATGCGGTCGTCGCACCGCGGATCAATGGCGGCGATGATCTGCCGGACGATGCCGCGATCCTCCAGAAAGTTCTGGCTGAACCTCTTTCTGAGGGTATGCGGTGCCTGCAAGTGGTTCAGCCGGACCTGGCGCCGGGTCCTTCGATTCCGCTCAGCGCTCTTCGAGGCGCAGTTCCACGTAGGCGCGGTCGCGCTGCTGCCGTACCCACTCCTGATAGGCTTCGTCAGATTTGCGCGCGCGAATTGCCTGGCGCGCCAGCAGCCGCTGACGCTCCTTGGACATGTCTTCGTTGCGCCGCTCGAGCACCTGGATCAGATGCCAGCCGAACGGCGACTGTACCGGCTCGCTCACCTGCCCCGGTTCGAGTGCGTTCATCGCGCGCTCGAATTCCGGCACCGTGTCACCCGGCGATAGCCAGCCGAGATCGCCGCCGCGCGAGGAACTCGCGTCCTCGGACTGCAGCCGCGCCAGTTCGGCAAAGTCGGCGCCGTTGTCGATTCGCTCCTTGAGATTGAACAGGCGTTGTTTCGCATCGGCTTCGGAAACGACTTCATTGAGACGCACCAGGATGTGGCGCGTGTGGGTCTGCTGGACGATCACCGGCGTTTCGTTGCCGCGCTTGTCGAGCAGCTTCAGAATGTGGAAACCGTTGGCGCTGCGCAGCACCGGGCTCAAGTCGCCGACCTTCATGGCCTTCACCGATTCGACGAAAATCTGTGGTAGCCGCGAAGTCTGGCGCCACCCCAGCGGCCCGCCTTCGAGCGCGTTCTGCGCGTCGGAAACCCCCGCCGACACCTGGCGAAAATCAGCACCACCCCTGAGTTGCACCAGCGCTTTTTCCGCCGCAGCGCGCTTGGCCTGGATTTGCTCCGGGCTGGCCTGCTCGGGGACCAGCACCAGGATGTGCGCGAGGCTGTACTCGTCGTCTTTTCCGCCCAGATTCTGCTGGTTCTTGAGATAGTTGTCGATCTCTGCATCGGTGATCAGGATCTTGCTGTCGACTTCGCGCTCCTTGAGGCGCGCGATCAGGATCTCGTTGCGCATTTCGTTGCGGAAACGGTCGAAGTTCACGCCATCGCTTTCCAAAGCCTTGCGGAATGCTTCGGGCGTAAGCTTGTTCTCCTGAGCGATGCGTTCCAGCGAGCGCTGTAACTGGTTGTCGTCCACTCGCAAACCGGTCTCCCTGGCGGTCTGCACCAACACCCGGGCAGTAACCAGCCGCTCCAGCAACTGGCGCTCCAGCACGTCCTTAGCGGGCAGTGGGGTGCCCTGGCGCCGCAGTTGCTGCAGCGCCACCTTAACCTGTTCATCGAGATCGAGCTGGGTGACGACTTCGTTGTTGACCACCGCCACCACGCGATCGAGAAGGGCGGGCTCGCCGCGCGCACGTTCTCCCGGCGCCGCGGCGGCCGGCACGGACCCAAGCAATGCAAGAAACAGAACCAGAATTCGCATTTTTTCCGTCATGCCAGGACGACGCAGCCGCCGATACCGGCGGCAACCGGCGGCAGCACCACGCGGGGTGTTACCGCGTTCAATATGCCGGGAACGGATTGCGTTCTTCCGGCGGCGGCTCGTTGGTCTTGGTGTAACCGGTGACGTTCTGCCGCAGTACCCCGAGCGGGTTGGAGCCGATCCTCGACACGCCGTTCAACTCGAGCTGAAAGAACATCGCGTTGATGTATTCCTGCGTCGAGCTGACGAACCGGTGCGTAACAAATCGGGCCGCCCAGCACCCGGCATTGTACTCGAGCCCCACGAGCCCCTCCAGCAGGCGGTCGTCGCGCAAGGTGTAGTTCCAGCGCGCCAACCCGGTCCAGCGTCCGCCGATCGGCCACTGCGACGAAAGATCCACCTGTTCCAGGGTATCGCGCGTAAAACGGTAGCCGAAATTCATCACCGTGCCGATTTCCGGCTGGTAGCGCAGCGCCACGTTGCTCTGCTCCATTCGGCTGGTATTGGCGCTGTACTGCAGGCTGACATCGGTCAGCCAATTGGGGGTGATCCTGCCGGTCATCGCGGCCAGAACGTCGGAACGATCAGAATCCCGCGGTGCTGCGGTGTTGAGTGTAACCTGTTGTTCCTTGAAGTAGTAGCGCTGACCGAGCACGAAGCGAAGCTGCTCTTCGCCGTTGCCCGGATTGATCAGCCGGCTCGACAGCGCCGCGGTGAGCTGGTTGGCGTCGTTGATGCGATCGCCGCCGGTGAATTGATTCTCGGTAAAGATCTGCGCCAGGCTGAAGTCCGCTACGGCCGTGTCGAAGAGCGGCAACTGGTCCTGCGGGCGAAACGGAATGTAGACGTAGTAAAGACGCGGTTCCAGTGTCTGGATGAAATCACGGCCCCGGAGCCGGGCATTGCGCTCGAAGGTTACCGCGCTGTCGATGCTGTAGATCGGCAATCCCCGCGTTTGGACGGGGAGACTGGGATCTTCGAAGGAATAGCGGGTGTCGTGAAAGCCGATCTTGGGCGTAAGTAAGAAATACGACGTCTGCAGCGGCACACTAACCGAAGGGTAGAGAATCCGGCGTTTGCCGTTCAGCAGGAAAGGATGGTCGAAGTCCACGTACTCGCCCTGCAGGCCAAGATCGAGGTAATAGTCGGTCTGGCGATTGACGTTCACGGTAAGCTGCGGTGCGCGCGCGTACGGGGGCGTGACCGGGGCCAGCGGATCCTGCAGGGTCTGAAAGCGTTGCACGCGGGCGTTCAGGTTCCACCAGCTGCCGTCGTAGAACAAATTGCCTTCGCGAGGCAGGTTGGTCTGCGACGTCGCCGCGATCTGTTCGCTCAGGTCGGTGAAATAGGTGTCGTCGGACACGCCCTGCACGTTGAACGCCCCGGAGAAGCCGTAACCGAATTGCTGACGGTGCTGCCAGGAGTAGCCGTAACGGTCCTCGTCCGTCTGGCGGTCGTCCGGCAGGTACTCGCCGCGCATTTCGCCACCCAACCTCGGTTCGAGGTAGCGAAATTCGGTGTTGAGCAGCACGCCGCGCCTGGCAAGAACGCGCGGCGCGATGGTGGCGTCGCGATTGGGTGCAATGTTCCAGTAGAACGGCTGCGTGACCTCGAATCCGCTCTGCCCGGTGCTGCCGATGATCGGCGGCAGCAAGCCGGTCTTGCGATGGCCGCTCAGCGAAAAGTCGAGATAGGGCGAATACAGCAGCGGCAAGCCCTTGAATACCACTGTGGCGTTGTGCGCCACGCCCACGTCGCGTTGCCGGTCCAGATCCAGCTTGTCCACCCGCAGGAACCAGTCGTCGTCGCCGACGTCGCAGTTGGTGTAGGTGGCCTTGTCCACCCGGACTTTGGTGGGGCTTTCCATCACCATCCGATCGGCGCTGCCGCGCGCCCGGTACTGCTGGAACCTGTAGGCGGGTTTCTCGAAGTAACCGCTTTCGCTGTCGAGGTTGTAAAACAACTTCTCGCCGGTAACGACATCGCCTTCTTTTTCGAAGCGGACATGGCCCGTAACCGTCAGCTCCCGCTCCGGGAAGGCGTAATACAGATAGTCCGAGAACACCGCGGCTCCGCGCCTGCGCAGGCTTGCATTGCCCTCGGCCTCAAACTCTCGATTCTGATGGCCCTGCATCCGCTCGGCTTCGAGAAACATCGGCGTGGGTTCATCGCTGCGTTCGGAATACGGAATCAACGCCGGCTGAATTTTCAGCTTGAGACCAGGTTCGTCGGCAGCGGCGCCGGGGGCAAGGAAGCAGATCAACAGGACAATCGGCGAGGCAAATCTTGGACGATGCATGCGGGCTGTTGATCGAGGCGAGGTGCTAAAATCTCACAAAACCACAGCCAAGGCAACGAAGCCGTTTGGACCGCTACGCCTCTCTTCACGATTGGATCGCGCGCCAGTTTCCCGGAAAAGCGTTCACCCTCTCGCCGGTTTCCTCCGACGCCAGCTTCCGCCGCTACTTTCGGGTGACGTTCCCGGATTCCACGCTGATTGCGATGGATGCGCCGCCACCGCAGGAGGACTGTCGTCCATTCGTTCGAGTGGCTGCATTGATGGCCGATGCGAAGGTTCACGTGCCCACGGTATTGGCGCAGGACCTTGCGCGCGGCTTTCTTCTGCTATCGGATTTGGGCGCCACCACTTACCTCGCGGCGCTCAATCCCGGCAACGCGGACCAGCTTTTCGGCGACGCGATCGACACGCTGATCCGCTGGCAGCTTGCCAGCCGCGAGGGCGTACTGCCCGCCTACGACAAGACCCTGCTGAGGCGGGAACTCGATCTTTTCCCCGAGTGGTACCTCGGCCGGCACCTCGGCATCAAAGTGAACTCGCAGCAAGCCGGGTTGCTGGAGAATATTTTCAGCCTGATCCTGGCGAGCAATCTGGGGCAGCCGAAAGTCTATGTCCATCGCGACTACATGCCGCGCAATTTGATGGTGAGCAACCCGAACCCCGGCGTGCTGGATTTTCAGGACGCCGTATTTGGACCGATCAGCTACGACGTAGCGTCGCTGTTCAAGGACGCGTTCCTGAGCTGGGAAGAGCAAAGGGTGCTGGACTGGACGGTGCGCTACTGGGAGAAGGCAAGGCGCGCCGGATTACCAGTCAATTCCGATTTCGGCGTGTTCTACCGCGACTTCGAATGGATAGGGCTGCAACGACATCTCAAAGTGCTCGGCATCTTTGCGCGCATCTTCCACCGCGACGGCAAGCCCGGCTATGTCGAAGAAACACCGCGTTTTCTGGGCTACGTACGCGCAGTGGCACTGCGCTACGCCACGCTCACGCCACTGTTGCGGCTGCTCGATGAGTTCCAGGACCGAGAGCCGGCCATTGGTCACGCCTTGTGAACGTGGCCGCGCCTGCCGCTTCCTCCGCAATGATCCTTGCCGCCGGCCGCGGCAACCGCATGCGCCCGCTGACCGATCTCACGCCCAAACCGCTTCTCGTGGTCGGCGGCAAGCCGCTGTTATTCCGACATCTGGAGAAACTCGCGCATGCCGGATTCGGAACGGTCACGATCAACCACGCCCATCTTGGCGAGCAGATCGAAACGCAGGTGGGTGATGGAAGCCGCTGGAACCTCGAAGTGCGCTACTCTGCCGAAGCCGAGGCGCTGGAAACAGCCGGCGGCATCCGCAATGCGTTGCCGCTGATCGGCACACGGACTTTCGCCGTGGTAAACGGGGACGTATATTGCGACTACGACTATTCTGGCCTCGCCGCTGCGGTTAAGCGGCTCGCGGATTCGCAGGCCCTCGCGCATCTTGTGCTGGTGGACAATCCGCCGCACAACCCGAACGGAGATTTCTGCCTCGAGGCCGGACTGGTGCGCGCCTCCGGCCGGCAACTGCTGACATTTAGCGGCCTGGGCGCGTATCGCGCCGAACTGTTCGAGCCGCTTGCGAGTGGCGCCAAGCACGCGCTGGCACCGCTGTTGCGCAGCCAACTGCCCGAGGGCAATGTCACCGGCGAGCATTACCGCGGCCTGTGGACCGACGTCGGCACGCCCGGGCGACTGGCGGAACTCGACGCGCGACTGCACCTGGAGGCACGCACGTGATTTACATTCCCAAACCTTTTGCCGAGCACGATCGCACCCGCCTTCATGGGCTGATTCGTGCCCACAATTTCGCCACGCTGGTGTCGGCACACCAGGGCGAGTTCCAGGTTTCCCATCTGCCTTTCCTGCTGGACGCGGAGGGCACCATGCTGCGCGCCCACATGGCGCGCGCCAATCCGCAGTGGCGGACGTTCTCGCCTGAGCGCGAGGTACTGGTGATCTTCCACGGCCCGCATCACTATGTCTCTCCGGCCTGGTACGCCGTGCACCCGAGCGTGCCGACCTGGAACTACGCGGTGGTGCACGCGCAGGGGCGGCCCACGCTGATCGAAGACCGCGAGCGGCTGGCAGCGCTGGTACGGGAGTTGGTCAAGCGCCACGAAGCCGCTTCACCCGAACCCTGGAGAATGGACTTGCCGCCCGACTATCAGGACAAGATGCTGTCAGGAATCGTAGGATTCGAAATTGGGGTCACCCGGCTGGAGGGCAAGTTCAAGCTGAGCCAGAACCGCCCGGGGGACGACCGGCCGCTGGTGATCGAGGCGCTGGAGCGGCTCGGCAGCGACGACGCCCTCGGTGTCGCGGCGCTGATGCGCGAGAATCTAGGGAAGCTCTGAGCCGGGACGGACCACCGCGGTACAGGCCGTATAATCTCCGCTCGTTTCTCGAACTTTCCGAAGATGGACAATCACAGACTGCAAGCGCAACGCCGCGATCGGCTGGTCTCGCTGATCAAGCAAGGCGTAGCCGTGGTACGCACCTCGCCCGAGCGGGCGCGCAACCGCGACTCCAGCTATCCGTACCGTTTCGACAGTTACTTCTACTATTTGTCGGGTTTCTCTGAGCCGGAGGCGGCGCTGGTCCTGATCGCCGGCGCCAAGCCGAAGAGCATGCTGTTCTGCCGCGACAAGAACCCGGAGCGCGAAATCTGGGATGGCTTTCGTTACGGTCCGGACCAGGCGCGCGAGATTTTCGGATTCGAAGAGGGGCACCCGATATCCAAACTCGACGAGCTGATGCCGCAATTGCTTGCCAATCAGCCTGCGGTATTCTGCGATGTCGGGTCCGACGGCGACTGGGACAGCCGCGTGATCGGCTGGATCAACAAGGTGCGGGCGCAGGTTCGCAGCGGCGTGACCGCGCCTGCGGAGATTTGCGACATCCGTGTTTTCCTCGACGACATGCGCCTGGTCAAGGACCAGCACGAACTTGGCACCATGCGCCGTGCCGCGGACATATCCGCTGAAGCACATCGCCGCGCGATGCGCTCGACCAGGCCCGGGCTGCGCGAGTACGAGGTCGAAGCCGAGATCGTTCACGAGTTCCGCCGCCGCGGAGCGCAGGCCCCGGCCTACCCCCCGATCGTGGCTGGCGGCGCCAATTCCTGCGTGCTGCATTACGTGCAGAACGACGCCATTCTCAAGGATGGCGAACTGCTGCTGATCGATGCCGGCTGCGAACTCGATGGTTACGCCTCGGACATCACCCGTACCTTCCCGGTCGGAGGCAAGTTCGCCGGGCCGCAGCGTGACATCTACGAAATGGTGCTTGCGGCGCAGACTGCGGCTATCGCCGAGGTCAAACCCGGAGCCGGATGGGAAGACCCGCACAACGCGGCGGTGAAAGTGCTGGCGCAAGGAATGGTGGACCTCGGGCTGTGCAAAGGCACGGTGGACGGCGCCATCGAGTCCGGCGATTACCGGCGTTTTTTCATGCACCGCACCGGCCACTGGCTGGGCCTGGATGTGCACGACGCCGGCGATTACAAGCGCAACGGCAAGTGGGTGGAACTTAAACCGGGAATGGTGCTGACGGTCGAGCCCGGCTGTTACGTGCGGCCGGCAGAGGGCGTGCCGGAAGCGTTCTGGAACATCGGTGTGCGCATCGAGGACGATGCGCTGGTCACCGGCAGCGGTTGCGAGATCATCACCGCGGTGGCGCCAAAGAAGATCGAAGACATCGAGTCCCTGATGCGGGACTGACACCGGCTTCGTCGGCACCATGAGCGAACGCGAACACGACCTCGTCATCGTCGGCGGCGGCCCGGTCGGCGCCGCATTGGCGATCGCGCTTTCCGACGGCGGCTACGACGTGCTGCTGCTGGAAGCGCGGCAGGAGCTGGGCGCCGCTAGCGACAGTCGCACGCTCGCCATGTCCTACGGCAGCCGCCTCATACTTGCACGCCTCGGCGCCTGGAAGCTCGTCGAGCCGGCGACACCGATACACAGCATTCACATCTCGCAGCGGGGCGGGTTCGGCCGCGCACTGCTGGCCGCCGAAGATGCCGGTCTTCCGGCGCTCGGTTACGTAGTCGGCTACGCGCAGCTGCAGAAAGCACTGGGCGAGGCGCTCGCCTCGAACCGGGCTACGCTGGCCGCCGGTGCCAGCGTCGATGACCTCGAGTTCATCGCCGATCGCGTCGCCATCCGTTTCCGTCGCGGCGATCAGGAGCACTCCGTGCGTGCGCGCCTGCTGGTCATTGCCGACGGCGGCGCCAGCCTGGGAAAACGTGCCGGTGCCAGCATCAAGCTTCGCGACTACCAGCAGGACGCCATCGTCGCAACCGTCGCAACCTCGAGACCGCACGGCCAACGCGCATTCGAGCGCTTCACCGCCAACGGTCCGGTGGCCTTGCTGCCGTTCGAAGACCGCTATGCGCTGGTCTGGACCACGGCGCCGGAAGCGGCAGCCCGATTCACCGAGATGAACGACAAGAGCTTCCTCGGGCACCTGCAGATGCACTTCGGCGACCGCGCCGGGCGCTTCCTGTCCGTCGCAGCGCGCACCCGGTTTCCGCTCGCGCTCAGGTACGCCGCCAATCCTGTCCTTGCGCGCAGCGTGCTGCTCGGCAATGCCGCCCAAGCGCTGCACCCAATCGCTGGACAGGGATTCAATCTCGGCTTGCGCGATGCGTGGGAACTCGCCCAACTGCTGCTGCACCGCGAAGTTCGCGATCCCGGAAGTGCAGCCTGCCTTGCCGCCTACCGGTCGGCTCGCAGACTGGACAGGCTGGGAGGAATCGCCGTTACCGACTCGCTGGTCAGAATTTTTTCCAACGATTTCGCGCCTTTGCGCGCGGCGCGCGGCGCCGCGCTGGCGCTGCTCGATAGCGCGCCGCCGGTCAAGCGCGCATTCATGCATCGAATGATCTTTGGCGCAAGCTTGTAACAACAAGTAGCAATTGCGCGCCCTCAACGCCGCATTCTTTACGCTAGAATGGCGCTCCTCTTTCGTTGCCCGCGCAAATGCACATCGGTCCGCACGCTCTTAAAAACAGCCTGATCGTCGCACCCATGGCGGGCGTGACCGATCGGCCCTTCCGCCAGTTGTGCAAGGCGTTGGGTGCGGGAATGGCCGTCTCGGAGATGATTTCCGCCAACTCACAACTGTGGAACACTGCGAAATCGCAGCGGCGTTCCGATCATCAGGGTGAAGTTGAGCCGATTTCGGTGCAGATCGCCGGCGCCGACCCGCAGACGATGGCCGACGCGGCCCGCCACAACGTGCAGCGCGGGGCGCAGATCATCGACATCAACATGGGTTGCCCGGCCAAGAAGGTATGCAACGTCGCCGCTGGCTCGGCGTTGCTGTGCGACGAACCGCTGGTCGGAAGAATTCTCGATTCCGTGGTCGCGGCGGTCGAAGTACCGGTAACGCTCAAGATCCGGACCGGCTGGGATGCGAATAACAGGAATGCGGTGCGAGTGGCAAAAATCGCGGAATCCTCCGGCATCCAGGCAATCTCGGTCCACGGCCGCACCCGTGCCTGCGGTTTCGCCGGCGATGCCGAATACGAGACCATCGCCTCGGTGAAGTCTCAAGTCGGCATCCCGGTCATCGCCAACGGCGACATCGATACACCCGAAAAGGCGCGCGAAGTCCTTTCCCGCACCGGAGCCGACGCAATCATGATCGGCCGCGCCGCGCAGGGCCATCCGTGGATTTTCCGCGAGATCGAGCACTACCTCTCCTGCGGCGAACACCTGCCCGCGCCCGAAGTCGGGGAAATCCACAGCGTGCTGGTACAGCATTTGCATTCTCTGTACGCGCTTTACGGTGAGCAGCCCGGCGTGCGCATCGCCCGCAAGCACATTTCCTGGTACACCAGCGAGCTGGCCGGCGCGGCCACGTTCCGCCAGACCATGAATCGGCTGGAGACCGCGCGCCAGCAGCTGGCCGCGGTGGATGGCTTTTTCACCGAGCTTGCCGGGTTGGGAGAACGCCTGACTTATATCGAGGAACTTGCAGCATGATGAATGACAACGAAATTGCC
>JAXIOX010000044.1:0-9039 GCA_045403275.1 Burkholderiales bacterium
AAAAGCATTCGAAAGTTGAAACCCGGTATCGGTGGTCATTTCGGCACCGGACTTGCTTTTAACTCACGCATGTTCTTCCTCGATTTTGGTTTTCCTCTGCGTCCTCCGCGTCCTCTGCGGTGAGAGTTTCGCTCTGCGGTGAGAGTTTCGCTTTTGACGCAGTGGGGCCAGCGAACACGCGTTACCGGAACATTCCAGCCGTACCTCGAAGCGCCGCCAGAGGGACTGAGCTTTTTCTTGCGGCAGTTTTTCGTTGACAAGCCCGAACTCAGCCGCCAACATTCAAGCACTCGTTCGAATCGTGTGTTCGAGCAAACCCTTGGGAAGGAGCAGCCTCGAGGATTTTGGAGCCGGTGCCGGGCGATGGCACAGAAAGAGCATCAAACTGCCGATACCAAAGAGAGCATTCTCTCGGCGGCCGAATCGCCGTTCATGGAACGCAGTTACGCCGCCACCTCGCTGCGGATGAATACCGCCAAGGCGAAAGTCAATCTCGCGGCGGTCAGGTATCACTCCGGCTCGAAGGACGCACCGATCCGCGAAGTGTTCGAGCGCCGTCCTGGTCCGCTGATATTCCGCACGCATTGCCCTCGATGGTCTGGAGTCCGGCGCTCGCGGCCGGCCGCTCTCCGTCGCGCAGATCATGGAAGCGATCGTCACACTGGCCCTGCAGGTGAGCATGCATCGGCTCGGCGGAGGCGCGGTATTCCTGCGGCAGCGGTGCCTGCAATCCTGCCGCAAGATCGGCAGCGTTTCCGGTCGCGAGGCTGCCTGAGACCTATTCACGGATTGGCGACTTTGGGAGCAAGAAAATGAACGGATTTCTCTGGATTGCCGCTGCGGTGGCGGTGCTATGGGCCCTGGCATACTGGCGCGCTGCTGCGCCGGCCTGGTTGATCGGCGTCGGTTCCTACCTGGGCGCATTGACGCTATGGTCCGGCGCGGATGCCGAAACCAAGGTGCTGCTGTGGACCATCTTTCTGGTGGCGGCCGGCGTGCTGACGGTGCCGTCATTGCGCAAGGCGCTGATCAGCGATCCGCTGCTCAACTGGTTCCGCAAAGCGCTGCCCCAGGTTTCGCAGACGGAGCAGGAGGCACTCGATGCCGGAACGGTATGGTGGGACGGCGAATTATTCAGCGGCAAACCGGACTGGAGCAAGCTGTTCGGCACGCCGAAGCCACGCCTGACCCCGGACGAGCAGGCTTTCCTCGACGGTCCGGTGGAGCAATTGTGCCGCATTTGCGACGACTGGAAAATCACCCATGAGCTGAACGATTTGCCGCCGGAAGTCTGGCAATTCATCAAGGACAAGGGTTTCCTCGGCATGATCATCCCGCACCAGTACGGCGGCCTGGGATTTTCCGCGTACGCGCATTCGCAGGTAATACAGAAGCTTGCCACCCGCAACGCCACGGTGTGCGTTTCCGTGATGGTGCCGAATTCGCTCGGACCGGCCGAATTGCTCCTCCATTACGGCACCGAAGAGCAGAAGAACCACTACTTGCCGCGGCTGGCAAAGGGTCTCGAGATGCCGTGCTTCGCGCTCACCGGCCCGGAAGCCGGCTCCGACGCCGGTTCGATCCCTGACTTCGGCGTGGTCTGCACGGGCGTGCACGAGGGCAGGGACGTCCTCGGCATTCGCCTTACATGGGAGAAGCGCTACATCACGCTCGGCCCGGTGGCGACGATCCTCGGCCTGGCGTTCAAGCTCCATGATCCGGATCATCTGCTGGGCGGCGAGGAAAACATCGGCATTACCCTGGCATTGATTCCGACCAGTCATCCGGGCGTGAACATCGGTCGTCGCCACCTGCCGCTCAATGCCTCATTCATGAACGGCCCGAACTGGGGCAAGGGCGTTTTCATTCCCATGAGCTGGGTGATCGGCGGCAAGGAATACGCCGGCCAGGGCTGGCGCATGCTGATGGAGTGTCTAGCGGCGGGACGTTCGATCTCGCTGCCGTCGTCGAGCGCCGGCGCAGCCAAGTTGGCAGCGCGCACCACCGGCGCCTACAGCCGGGTGCGCAGCCAGTTCAAGATTCCCATCGGCAACTTCGAGGGCATCAAAGAGGCGCTGGCGCGCATCGGGGCCAATACCTACGCAATCGATGCGGCGCGCACCATGACAGCGGGCGCGGTGGACCTGGGCGAAAAACCTTCGGTCATATCGGCGATCGTCAAGTATCACTGCACCGAGCGTGGCCGCCAGGTCATCAACGATGCGATGGACGTGCACGGCGGCAAGGGCATCTGCCTCGGTCCCAATAACTATCTGGGTCGCGCCTATCAGCAGATTCCGATCGGCATAACCGTCGAAGGTGCAAACATCCTCACCCGCAGCATGATGATCTTCGGCCAGGGCGCGATCCGCTGCCATCCGTACGTGCTCGAAGAAATCGCCGCGACCCGCACGCAGAATCCGCTGGAAGCGAGCGGCAAATTCGATGACGCGTTTTGGGATCACGTGCGTTTCGTACTCGCCAACGCCGCGCGGGCGCTGTGGCTGGGCCTGACCGGCGCGCGCCTGGTCGCGGCACCCGGTGCGCCGGAACTGCGCCGCCATGTCCAGCGACTGACCCGCCTCGCCGCGGGTTTTGCGCTCGCCGCGGACGTCGCCATGCTGTTCCTCGGCGGCGACCTGAAGCGCAAGGAGATGTTGTCCGGGCGACTGGGAGACATTCTGAGCCAGCTTTACATCGCTTCCGCTGTACTGAAGCGATTCGAGGATGATGGCCGGCCCCAGGCCGATCTGCCGCTGGCGCAGTGGGCGCTGGAAGATTGTCTCAACCGCATCCAGGATGCATTCTACGGCGTGTTCGGGAATTTCCCGATCCGCCTCGCGGCGTGGAAGATGCGCTTCCTGATCTTCCCATGGGGCAAGGTGTTCAGCGCCCCCTCCGATCACCGCAGCCACGAGGTGGCGCGGCTGCTGCTGGAGCCGTCACAGGCGCGCGACCGCCTGACCGCGAACATGTTCCTGCACAGGCACGAGGACGACCCCGTAGGGCGGCTCGAACTGGCGATGCAGGCGGCACCTGCCGGCGAGGCGGTGGAAGCGAAGATCAGAAATGCCGCGAAGGCCGGTGTGATCTCCGGGTTTTCCGAAGAGTCGCGTACGGCATCGGCGCTGGAGAAGGGCATCATCGGCGCGGAGGAAGCTGCACAATACCGGCGCTTCGGCGCGCTGCGGCGTGCCTGCATCATGGTCGACGACTTTCCGCATGACGTGGGGCGCATGCAGTCGGCACGCGAACCCGCAAACGTAGCGGATATGGGCAGCGTCGTTTCGCAGAAGTCCGCGGCATGAGCGCGGTCGTACTGCTGTCGGTGGAGCGCGGTGTGGCCACCATCTCGCTCAACCGTCCGCAGGTACTGAACGCCATGGACGACGAGATGATGCTGCGGCTGCGGCCGATCGCGGAGTCGGTGCAGAATGATCCGGCAGTGCGAGCCGTGGTTGTGCGTGGAGAGGGGCCCGCTTTCATGGCCGGCGGCGACGTGTCGGTATTTCATTCCCATCTGCAGGAACTCCCGGAACTGATCGTGCAATGGGGAAGGCAGATGCATTTTGCGTTTCTGGCGCTGCGGCGCATGGGCAAGCCGGTCCTGGCCAGCGTACATGGCGCCGTTGCCGGCGCCGGTTTCAGCCTGATGTGCGCGGCAGACCTGGCAATCGCGGCGGCGGACACCAAGTTCACTCTTGCCTACGCAAACATCGGCGCCAGCCCGGACGGCGGCAGCACGCATTTCCTGCCGCGGCTGCTGGGCTACCGGAAGGCGATGGAGCTGGCACTGTTGCCGGACCGCTTCGACGCCGAGACGGCGCGGTCGCTCGGTTTGGTGAACTGGGTGGTTGCCGGCGACAGTCTCGCCGGGGAAACCGCGAAAATCGCGCAGCGCCTGGCCAGCGGGCCAACCAAGGCCTATGCCGAAGCCAAGCGGCTGATGAACCAGTCCATCGCCACGTCCATCGAAACGCAGATGGAAGAGGAACTGTTCGCGTTCTCACGCTGCGCCCGTACCGCCGACCTGAAGGAAGGCGTGACCGCTTTTGTCGAAAAGCGCAAGCCTGTTTTCAAGGGCGCTTGAAAAGCATGCACCGCCAAGGACGCCAAGGACGCGAAGGAACGCGAGGGCGAACTTCCTGATGTCGTGACAAGACAATGTGAAGGTCGTGAATTAATAACGCGAGCAACCTTGAATTCGATAACAGAAATCCTGTTGTTCGATCTACCTTGCGTCCTTGGCGTCCTTCGCGGTCAATGAGGTATGGTTTTGAATAACCTGAAAGACAAGACGGTATTCATCACCGGGGCGAGCCGCGGCATCGGTCGCGAGATTGCGCTGCGTTGCGCTTGCGACGGTGCAAATATCGTGGTGACCGGCAAGACCGCCGACCCGCATCCGAAGCTCAAGGGCACGATATTCGCCACGGCGAAGGAGGTCGAAGGATTAGGCGGCCGGGCGTTGCCCCTGCAACTCGACATCCGTGACGAGAACGCGGTCGCGGCCGCGGTGAAGGAAACGGTAGAACGGTTTGGCGGCATCGACGTGCTGGTCAACAACGCCAGCGCGATCAACATCAGCAACACCCTGTCTACTCCGGCAAAGCGCTACGACCTGATGCACCAGGTCAATGCTCGCGGAATGTTCGTGTGCTCGCAGGCGTGCATACCGCACCTGATGAAGTCCCGGAACCCGCACATCCTCACGCTTTCCCCGCCGCTCAACCTGAACCCGAGGTGGTTCAGGGATCACGTCGCCTACACCATCGCCAAGTACGGGATGAGCATGTGCACCCTGGGAATGGCGGCCGAGTTCGCTGCGAACGGCATTGCCGTCAACTCGCTGTGGCCGCGCACCACTATTGCCACCGCGGCGGTGGAAACCTTTTTCCCGCAGGCCTTGGGCTCCAGCCGCAAGCCCGCGATCGTGGCGGACGCCGCATATTTGATCGTCACGCGCGACAGCCGCTCGACAACAGGCAACTTTTTCATCGACGAAGAGGTTCTGCGCGGTCATGGCGTCACCGAATTTGAGCAGTACGCGGTGACGCCGGGCGCACCGCTCGTCGACGACATTTTTCTCGACTAGAAGACTCACGGACCGACGCTCGGTGAGAACAACATGACGCAGAAGATGGACGTCATCCCCCCGGAGACCGCCAGGACCCTGGATGGTATGTTCCAGGAGCGCGTGCGGCGATCGCCGGGCGCGCTTGCCTACAAGAATTTCGACGAGCCTGGCGGCACCTGGAAGGACTACACCTGGAGCGACGTCGAGAAGCTGGTGGCGCGCTGGCAAGGGGCATTCGAGGCCGACGGCTTCCAGCCCGGCGATCGCGTGGCGATCGTGTTGCGCAACAGCGTCCCCTGGGTGGTATTCGATCAGGCTGCGATGGGGCTCGATCTGGTCACGGTGCCGTTGTACACCTCGGATCGTCCCGACAATATCGCCTATATCGTCCAGAACTCGGGTGCGAAGCTGCTGCTTGTCGAGAATCCGGAACAGTGGGGGCAGTTCGCCGAAGTGCAGGAGCAACTTGCCACGGTAAAGCGCGTTGTTTGCCTCAATCCGCTGTCCGGCCCGTCTCCGGATCCGCGATTGAAATGCCTGAACGACTGGCTGCCCAGTACTGCCGGCGCGGTCAAGCACGTCAACAAAGACGGCAAGAAACTCGCGAGCATCATCTATACGTCAGGCACGACCGGGCCCCCGAAAGGGGTGATGCTGTCGCACGACAACATGCTGCAGAATGCGTACGCGACGCTGCAGTGCCTGCAGATTTACCAGGACGACCTGTTGCTATCGTTCTTGCCGCTTTCGCACACGCTGGAGCGCACCTGCGGTTACTACGGCATCGTAATGTGTGGCGCGCAGACCGCATTCGCGCGGTCGGTGCAGCAGCTCGCCGAGGACTTGCAGTCGATACGGCCGACGTTGCTGATCTCGGTGCCGCGGATCTACGAGCGCGTCCACGGTGCCATTAAACAGAAGCTGGCTGAGGGGCCTGCCGCCCGCAGGATGCTTTTCGAAGCGGCGGTCGCCGTGGGCTGGGCGCGATTCCAGCATCAGCAGCGTCGCGGACCCTGGAAGCCCGGTTTCCTGCTGTGGCCCGTTCTCAAGAAACTGGTTGCTTCGAAAGTCATGGCACGGCTCGGCGGGCGCCTGCGTGCCGCGACCTGCGGTGGTGCAGCGCTGTCGCCGGAAATTGCCCAGCTGTTCATCGGACTCGGCCTTCCCGTCATCCAGGGCTACGGCCTCACCGAAGCAAGCCCGGTGGTCAGCACCAACCGGATCGAGGACAACATTCCGGCCAGCATCGGCAAACCCATCCCCGGCGTCCAGGTCAAAGTCGGCGACAAGGACGCGCTGCTGGTGAAGGGGCCGAACGTGATGCTCGGGTACTGGAACAACCCCGAAGCCACCAAGGCGATGTTCACGGCCGACGGATGGCTGAACAGCGGCGATACCGCGCGCATCGACGAAACCGGACATATCTACATCACCGGGCGCCTGAAGGAAATCATCGTCATGTCCAACGGCGAGAAAGTGCCACCTGTGGACATGGAGGCGGCAATCCTGCGCGATCCGTTGTTCGAGCAGGTGTTGGTCCTAGGCGAGGGCAAGCCGTTTCTGACCGTGTTCGTGGTGCTCAGCCGCGACCAGTGGGCAAAGGTGGCCCGGGCGCATGGACTCGACCCGAATTCCGACAGCGCGATGCGCAGCCGGCAAGCCGAGAAGCTAGTGCTCGAGCGCATCCGCCCGCAGATCAAGACTTTCCCCGGCTACGCCCAGGTGCACCGCGCGGCGATCCTGACGCAGCCCTGGACGATCGAGAACGGAATGCTTACGCCGACCATGAAGCTGAAGCGCGAGAAAGTGGTGCAAGCGCACCAGACGGCCTACGAGACGCTGTATGAAGGCCACTGAGAAACCGCGGCAGGCCGCGCAGCTGGTCGAACTGCCCAAGGGACGGGAGGTGGTGCTGCGCGTGGTGCCGATGCCGTCGGATGCCAACTACACGGGCGACATCTTCGGCGGCTGGATCATGTCGCAGGTGGACATCGCCGGCAGCATTCCAGCGCTGCGGCTGGCCCGCGGGCGGATCGCGACGGTCGCGGTGAACTCGTTCACCTTCAAGCAGCCGGTGCTGATCGGAGACCTGGTGAGCTTCTACGCGGACATCGTGCGCGTAGGTCGCACCTCCATCACTGTGGACGTCGAGGTGTACGCGCAGCGGCGCACCCTCCACGAAGCAGTGAAAGTGACGGAAGCGACTTTGACATACGTGGCGGTCGACGACGAGCGGCGTCCGCGGCCCGTGAACCAGGAATCAGGCTAGCTTAATGCGGGGCTTGGAAATTGCAGGGTACGTTCTCAAAGAGGAAGAGAAAATGCGGCAAGACTTTCGCAACGGCCTGATGGTGCCTGCCATCGCAATTGACAGTTGGGCTCCTTGCTTGACGCAAAGATTGTGGGTGGGATGAATGGTGGCGAGCGATAGCGGTTGGACGCGGCAGGACAATTGAATGGCAGGAACGCAAGAACGGAGAGGAAAGCGCACAGCGGAACTCACGGCGTTCGCCAGGGCAGCTGGACGACGCGATCCGGCCGTCGCCAATCCGGACTTTCTCGCCGAGCGTCTCCTCAACTACCGCTTCAAGGTGCTTCTGCTCCCCGGATTGCGCCAGCTCGCCCGCTTTAGCTTCGAACGCCGCTTACCCGGCATGTACCTCTACCATCAGGCGCGGACAAAGTACCTTGATCAATTGTTTCTCACAGCAATCAACGGCATCCGCCAGCTCGTAATTCTTGGCGCCGGCCTCGACACACGGGCCTACCGTTTCGCCGACTGTCTCGACGGGATCCACGTTTTTGAGGTTGATCATCCGGGCACTGCTGCGTGGAAGCGCGAGCGACTTCATCGCCTTGAAAGGTCGACTGAACATGTCACATACATTGCCATCGACTTCAATGTTGACCGCCTGGACGAGAGTCTTCAACGATTTGGGTACGATCCGGGGGCGACAACTTTTTTTCTTTGGGAGGGCGTCGTGATGTATCTTCCTAGAGAATCGGTCGAAGCGACCTTAACCGTTATTGCCAGCGCCGCGCCGGGCTCTTCGGTGACGTTCGACTACGTCTTCGGGTCTTCACTGGAGCGCCCGCGCGATTTCCTCGGCGCGGAGCACTTCCAACGTTACGTGGCACATCGAGACGAACCATGCCGATTTGGCCTCGATCCGGAAGAGACCGCATCGTTTCTCGCCAAACAGGGACTCACGATAGTGTCGAACGTGGGGCCGAAGGAGCTGTGCCGGTTGGTTCCGCCCGGCCCTATTTGCGACTTCCTTGGTATCGTCTATGCGCGGCGGGACACGATCACCTCGTCCGACGAGAGCATTCGCGCGAGTCAGCGTGAGAATGCGACCTGACTGCGGCATGCAGGGGACGCCGATCAGCACGGCCGAGCATTGCTGTCGTCGTGCCTGCGCCGCTGAAGCCGATCGACCGGCGTCCGTTGCCCGTCAATCGGGAATCAGACTAAGCCAAGTTTGGTATTTTCCGGATACGTTCTCAAAGAGGAAGAGAAAAATGCGGCAAGGCTTTCGCAATGACCTGATGATGCTTGCCATCGCAGCGGCGCTGGGTGGCACGCCCGGAACGGCCTCTGCCGCCGGCTTCGCGCTGATTGAGCAGAGCGGCAGCGGCATGGGCAATGCATTCGCCGGTGCAGCCGCGACGGCGGAGGACGCGAGTACGGTGTTTTTCAATCCGGCCGGCATGAGCCGCCTTCAAGGCAGCCAGTTCGCGGTGGCCGGCCACGTCATCGGCGTGCAGTCGAGCTTCAACGGCCGTGGGACGGCGCCTTTCATTTTGGGAGGCGCCACGGTAACCGGCACGGGCGATCCCGGTGGCACCTCTGTGGTGCCCAACGCCTACGTCGTCATGCCGATCGGTGATCGGATGCGCTTCGGCATCGGCGTGAACGTGCCATTCGGTCTTACCACCGAGTACGACGATGATTGGGTGGG
>JAXIOX010000007.1:0-4677 GCA_045403275.1 Burkholderiales bacterium
GCCCATTACCGGCAGCAGGCTCAGCGCCAGGCCGATGAGCATCATCGCCATGTTGAGCACCACCCAGATCAGCGGGTTCTTGCGGAACAGTTGAAAGGCGGAGGTGATCCACTGCCAGCCGCGGCCGGGCGCTACACTCCGGATCTGCATGAAGTTTGCCCCGGGGCTTATACGGTCAGCCGCTGCGGCCGGTCCGCGGCCTTGCGGTGATTGAGCAGAATACGGCGGAAACGATCCGGATCGTGGGCGTGGGTGAGTTCGCCGGGTCGCGGCAGATGGAAATCGTAAAGCCGCGAAACCCAGAATCGCAGTGCGCCCGCGCGTAGCATCCACGGCCAGGCATCACGCTCCTGATCGGTGAACGGGCGCACCGAGGTGTACGCCTCCAGCAGGGCCTGGGTGCGCGCCGGTTCGAGCGTGGCGTCCGCGTTGGTACACCAGTCGTTCACCGTAATCCCCACGTCATAGACGAAACAGTCGACGCAGGCAAAGTAGAAATCGATGAGGCCGCCGACGTGGTCGCCGTCAATAAGGACGTTGTCGCGGAACAGGTCGGCATGAACCACGCCGCGCGGCAGGCCTTCGCGCACCTGCTGCGCCTGAAAGCAGATTTCCGATTCCAGCAGTTCCGCGTCCTCGGCAGTGAGGAAGGGATAAATCTCCGGCGCGCAGGCGGTCCACCACTTTTTTCCCCGCAGGTTGTCGAGATTGCCTTTGAACGTCCGGCCGGCCAGATGCAAGTCCGCCAGCACCCCGCCGACGCGCGCGCAATGCTCGGGTGTCGGTTCGGCAACCGGTTGGCCTTCAAGACAGGTGACGATCGCCGCCGGCTTGCCGTTGAGTTCACCCAGCAGCTCATTCTGCAGGTTGGCGATCGGTTTCGGGCAGGGCAGACCGTGGCTGGAAAGATGCGCCATCAGGTTCAGATAGAACGGCAGTTCCTGGCGGGTGAGCTTCTCGAACAGGGTCAGCACGAACTTGCCGTGCGTGGTGGTGACGAAATAATTGGTGTTCTCGATCCCGGACAGTATGCCCTGCAGATCGGTGAGCACACCGATCGAGTAATTGCGAAGCCAGGCCGATAGCTGTCCCGGCGTAACGGTGGTGAAGACGGACATGAACGGACTACAGGTTCAGTTGCGCTTCGCGATCGGCCGCGGACGGTTCGAAGCCGCGCTTTTCGTAATGGTTGAAGATCGCCTCGACCACTTGGCTGGGTTCGTCAATGACCTTGATCAGATCCATGTCGGCCGCATCGATCATGCGTTCGCTTACCATTCGATCTTTCATCCAGTCGATCAGGCCGCGCCAGTAGGATTCCTGCACCAGAATGATCGGGATGCGGCGGATCTTCTGCGTCTGCACCAGCGTCATCGCCTCCATCAACTCGTCCATGGTGCCGAATCCGCCCGGCACCACCACGTAGGCGGAGGCGAATTTCACAAACATGACCTTGCGCGCAAAAAAGTGACGGAAGGTCTGGCTGACGTCCTGGAACTGGTTGGAGATCTGCTCGTGCGGCAACTGGATGTTGAGCCCGACCGAAAGCGAGCGGCCGAAGAAGGCGCCCTTGTTGGCCGCCTCCATCACGCCCGGGCCGCCGCCGGAGATGACGCTGAAGCCGGCGTCCGAAAGCTGGCGCGCGATTTCCTCGGTCAGGCGGTAATAGGGATGGTCGGCAGGGACCCGCGCACTGCCGAAAACGCTGACCGCGGGCCGGACGTTGGCGAGGCGTTCGGTGGCCTCGACGAATTCTGCCATAATCCCGAACACCCGCCAGGATTCGCGCGCCGACCACGCTTTCTCGACGAACTCGGGGGCGAGCGGTACCGGAATCTTCTGCTTTTCGCTCATGCTGGATTTTCCGCGCTGATCATTGATGAAAACGCTCTTGCTGGTCGACGGTTCTTCCTACCTCTACCGCGCATTCCACGCGCTTCCCGACCTGCGCAACAGGAACAACGAACCGACCGGCGCCGTGTACGGCGTACTCAGCATGCTGCGCCGGCTGCGTAAGGAAACTGCGGCGGATTATATCTCTTGCGTATTCGACGCAAAAGGAAAGACCTTTCGCGACGACTGGTACGCCGATTACAAGGCCAACCGCCCGCCCATGCCGGAGGAGCTGGTGGCGCAGATCGAATCTTTGCACCAGAGCGTGCGCGCGCTGGGCTGGCCGCTGTTGATGGTCGAGGGCGTAGAAGCCGACGACGTCATCGGCACGCTGGCAAAGCAGGCCGAGGCCAAGGGCGTGCAAACCATCATATCCACCGGCGACAAGGACATCACCCAACTGGTCAGCCCGACGGTCACGCTGGTGAACACCATGTCCAACGAGAACCTCGACGAAAACGGCGTCGAGCAGAAGTTCGGCGTCAAGCCCGAACAGATGGTGGACTATCTCACGCTGATCGGCGACAGCGTGGACAACGTGCCGGGCGTCGAGAAGGTCGGGCCCAAGACCGCGGTGAAATGGCTGAAGCAATACGGGACGCTGGACCAGGTGGTCGCCCACGCCAACGAGATCGCCGGCGTGGTCGGCGAGAACCTGCGCAAGGCGCTGGACTGGCTGCCGCAGGCGAAGAGGCTCCTCACCATCAAGTGCGACGTCGAGCTGCCGGTGAAGCTCGAGGACCTGACCCCGCAGCCGCAGGACACGGCGAAACTCGCGGAACTCTTCGATCGCCTCGAATTCAAAACCTGGAAGCGCGAGCTCGAGTCAGGCGTCGCGCAAGTTTCTTCCGCTGGCTCGTCAGCGGTCGAACCTCGGCCCTTGCAGTCCACCCCTGACTCCTCACCCCTCACGCCTCACGCCCCACCTGAACGCAACTATCAGACCGTCCTAACTGAGCACGAACTCAAGGCTTGGCTTTCCCGCGTCGAAACCGCCGAACTCGTTTCCATCGACACCGAAACCACCGGACTCGACCCCATGACCGCGCGGCTGGTCGGCATCTCGCTGTCGGTCGAGCCTCATCACGCAGCGTATATACCGGTCGGCCACAACTATGCTGGCGTGCCGGAGCAGCTTGCGCTGGATAGGGTGCTCGCAGGGCTGAAGGACTGGATGCAGAGTCCGGCTCATCGCAAGGTCGGCCAAAATCTGAAGTACGACAAGCACGTGCTCGCCAATCACGGCGTATTGCTGTCCGGAATCGAGCACGACACGCTGTTGCAGTCCTACGTACTGGAAAGCCACCAGTCGCACGACATGGACAGCCTCGCGGCCCGGCACCTGGGTGTCACGACCATCAGCTACGACGAAGTGACCGGCAAGGGCGCGAGCCGCATTCCCTTCGAACAAGTCGGCGTGGAGCGCGCCACCGAGTATTCGGGCGAAGACGCGGACGTGACGCTGCAACTGCACCGGGCGCTGTATCCGCAGGTCGAGCGCGACGAGAAACTGGATCGCGTCTACCGGGGAATCGAAATGCCGGTGATGGAAGTCCTGTTCACCATGGAACGCCAGGGCGTGCTGCTCGATTCCGCGCTGCTGGAGCAGCAGAGCCGCGAGCTCGGCGAGAAGATGATCGAACTGGAAAACAGGGTGCACCAGGAGGCCGGGCAGCCGTTCAATCTCAATTCGCCCAAGCAGCTCCAGGAGATACTGTTCGAGCGCAAGGGCCTGCCGGTGAAAAAGAAAACGCCGGGCGGCCAGCCCTCCACCGACGAGGATGTCTTGCAGGAACTCGCGCTCGACCATCCGTTGCCGAAGCTGATCCTCGAGTACCGCGGGCTGGCCAAACTGAAGTCTACGTACGCGGACAAGCTGCCGAAGATGGTGAACCCGGCGACGGGGCGCGTGCATACCAATTACGCGCAGGCGGTGGCGGTGACCGGGCGACTGGCGAGCAACGACCCGAACCTGCAGAACATACCGGTGCGCACCGCGGAAGGCCGCCGCATCCGCGAAGCCTTCATCGCGGCGCCGGACTCGGTGATCGTGTCGGCGGACTATTCGCAGATCGAGCTTCGCATCATGGCGCACCTGTCGCAGGACAAGAGCCTGCTCAAGGCCTTTGCCGCCGGCGAGGACGTGCATCGCCATACCGCATCGGAAATATTCGGCGTCGACTTGGCGGGCGTGTCCAGCGAGCAGCGCCGCTATGCCAAGGTAATCAACTTCGGGCTGATCTACGGCATGTCCGCGTTCGGGCTGGCTTCGCAACTCGGTATCGAACGTAGCGCTGCGCAGCAGTACATGGAGCGCTACTTCCTGCGTTACCCTGGCGTCAGGGAGTACATGGAGCGCACCCGCGAGACGGCGCGCGAGCTCGGCTACGTCGAAACCGTGTTCGGGCGCCGGCTGTACCTGCCGGAGATCAAGAGCGGCAACGGCCCGCGCCGCCAGGGCGCCGAACGCGCAGCGATCAACGCACCGATGCAAGGCACCGCCGCGGACCTGATCAAGCTGGCGATGATCGCCGTGCACAACTGGATCGCGACCTCGCAGATCAAGACCCGTCTCATCATGCAGGTGCACGACGAACTCGTGCTCGAAGTGCCGCAGGGCGAACTCGATACGGTGAAAAAGGAACTGCCCAAGCTGATGGGAAACGTAGCGAAGCTCGATGTGCCGCTGGTGGTAGATCTTGGTGCTGGTCCCAATTGGGAAAAGGCGCACTAACTCGATAAGGCCTAAACCTCACCGCAAAGGCGCAAAGAGCGCAAAGTTAC
>JAXIOX010000238.1:0-16025 GCA_045403275.1 Burkholderiales bacterium
AGCTCTCCATAGGTATAGCGGCCAGCGTCGTCGATGTAGGCGATGCGGTCGGCGCGCCCCCTGGAAAGATTGCGCTCGATCAGGTCACGCGCGGCGTTGTAGTCGCGCGGAATGGTGATGGTTGGCGGGCTGACGCTGTGATCTGCCTGGCTTAATCCTGGCACGCTCTACTCCCCGTTTTTCGTACCGGTCAGGGCAGACACTGCCCTCTCGTTCCTGGACCAAATATACCAGCCCCCCGGCGGTCACGCTCCGCATGGAGCAAAATTCAAATTCAAAGAACCCAACGCAGAGACGCAGAGGACGCGGAGGACGCGGAGGAAAGGCAAACTCGGCAGGAAGGGTTTCTCTGCGGCGCGAACGCGGGTCCCGATTTCGCACCGGGAATCACGTTCATGGCTTGGTCATGTTCCTCGCAGGCGTTTCGTTACTCAGCATGATCCGACGCAATCTCATCTTCTCTGGCATTTCTCTGCGATCTCTGCGATCTCTGCGTCCTCTGTGCCTCTGCGTTGAAAGCCTTGGAACTCGTTCTTAAGCGGAGGCGGCCACGCCGAGTTGCTCGCGGCACAGGGCGATCCAGCCTTCCACCCACTCGGCCGCCACTTCCTCGGGCATTGTGCCGGCGCTGGCATCGTGCAGCATGATCTCGCCGATGCGCCGGGCACCAAGTTCGGAAATGATGCGGTCGAAACGCTTGCCGCCGTTGCAGAAGGTCTCGGCGTAGGTACGGTCGCCCAGCGCGATCACCCCGTATTGCACGTTGGACAGATCCGGCCGAGCATTCTGAAGCCACTCGTAAAGGTGCTTGGCATTGTCCGGTACGTCGCCCTGGCCATAGGTCGAGGTGCAGATCAGGAACAGGCCGCCGCCGGCAAAGGCCGTGGCGTCCAGCCCGTCCATCAGCCGGGTTTGCGCCCGCAGGTCGCCGTCGTCGAGTCGCAGCTCGAGTTCCTGCGCAACCAATTGGGCGGTGCCGGTCATGGTGCCGACCAGGATGGTGAGCTTCAGTGCCACTGTCCGGGCCTCCGGATCATGAATTCCATTGAATTTGGCCGCATATGTATTATCATGCCACTTTATGAGCCTGTAAGCAGTATATTGCATTATCTTCCGGGAGTCCCGATGGGCGCACGCGATCCAAAGCCGGCAGCACCGAACCTGAGCGCAGCGGATGCGGCATTCCTGCAGAAGCTTGGTGAACGCGTGCGCGAGGCACGCGCACGGCGCGGCATGACCCGCAGAATCCTGGCGCGTGATTCCGGCGTCTCGGAGCGTTACCTGGCCCAGCTCGAAACCGGACAGGGAAATGTCTCGGTACTGTTGCTGCGGCAAATCGGCGCTGCGCTGGGCATTCCGCTGAACGATCTGCTGCGCGACGACGACGACAATCAACCGGTGGAACTGACGCTGATCCAGCAATTCCTGCGGCGGTTGCCGAAACAGCGGCTCGGGCGCATCCGCGCACAATTGCTGCGCGATTTCGGCAGCCCCCCTGCCGATCGCGGCAAACGCATCGCGCTCATCGGCCTGCGTGGTGCAGGCAAATCCACACTGGGCTCGGCGTTGGCAAGGATGCTCGACGTGCCTTTCGTGGAGCTGGACCAGGAAATCGAGCGTGACGCCGGAATCAGCCTCTCGGAAATTTTTCTGCTCTACGGCCAGCAGGGCTACCGTCGTTACGAGCGTCGCTGCCTCGAGAGGGTGATCGAGAGCCATGAGCGCTGCGTAATCGCCACCGGCGGCAGCATCGTGTCCGAGCCCGCTACCTACGACTTACTGCTGTCAACCTGCTTCACGGTGTGGCTCAAGGCGGCTCCCGAGGAACATATGGCACGGGTGGTGGCGCAAGGTGACACGCGGCCAATGGCCGGCAACGCGCAGGCCATGGAAGACCTGCGCCGCATTCTCGACGGCCGCGGCATGCTTTACGGGCAGGCCGATGCGACCGTGGACACAGCCGCACAAACCGTTGAACGGAGTCTCAGGTCCCTGAAAAAGGCCGTCAGCCTGAAAGAGGTGAAAACATCATGAACGCTGTTCTGGAGAAAACTCCGCCCGAGTCGCAGCGGCCCACTCTTTACGACACGCACCCCGGCAAGTACGTCCACTGGCGACTATCCTGCGACGGTGCGGTGGCGACGCTGTCGATGGACGTGAACGAGGAAAAAGGCCTCAGGCCGGGCTACAAACTGAAGTTGAACTCCTACGATCTGGGCGTGGACATCGAGCTCTACGACGCGCTCAATCGCATCCGCTTTGAGCACCCCGAGGTCAAGTGCGCGGTGATCACCAGTGCGAAGGAGCGCATGTTCTGCTCCGGCGCCAATATCTACATGCTGGGGCTTTCCAGCCATGCGTGGAAAGTGAACTTCTGCAAGTTCACCAACGAAACGCGCAACGGCATCGAGGACTCCAGCCGCAATGACGGACTGAAGTTCCTTGCCGCGGTCAACGGCACGGTCGCCGGCGGAGGCTACGAGCTGGCGCTTGCGTGCGATGAGATCCTGATGATCGACGACCGTTCTTCCACCGTGAGCCTGCCCGAGGTGCCGCTGCTTGGCGTGCTCCCCGGCACCGGCGGACTGACGCGGATTACCGACAAGCGACGGGTGCGGCGCGATCTCGCCGACGTGTTCTGCTCGACCTCGGAAGGCGTACGTGCCGATCGTGCGAAACAGTGGCGACTGGTGGACCGGATCGCCAAACCGCAGCAATTCGCGGAAGCCGTGAAGGAGTGTACCCAGGCGCTCATCGCGCAGAGCAAACGCCCCGGATCCGGGAAGGGCGTCGCGCTGACTACATTGGCACGCACCATCGATGCGGCCGGTTACCACTACGTCAACGTCGACGTGGCGATCGATCGCAAGGCACGCACTGCGACGCTCACGGTGCGCGCACCCGCTATACCGCAGCCGCCGGACCTCGAGGGAATACACGCTGCCGGCTCCGGGTGGTGGCCGCTGGCAATGGCGCGCGAACTGGATGACGCGATCCTGATGCTGCGCACCAACAACCTGGAAGTCGGCACCTGGATTTTGAAGACGCGCGGTGACGCGGACACGGTGCTCGCGGTCGACGCCACGCTCGAACGGCATCGGGACGACTGGTTCGTACGCGAAGTAACCGGGATGCTGCGCCGGACCCTGGCCCGTTTCGACGTATCCTCGCGCACGCTGTTTGCGATCATCGACCAGGGCTCGTGTTTCGCCGGCACGCTTGCCGAGATGGCATTCGCCGCCGATCGCAGCTACATGCTGCTGCTACCCGAAGGGCAGCCCGATGCGCCTCGCATAGTTCTGTCGGAAATGAACTTCGGCGCCTACCCGATGGTGAATCACCTGACGCGGCTGGCCGCCCGCTTCTGCGGGGACGAAAAAACGGTCGCGGCTCTGCGTGTAAGCATCGGCGACAAGCTCGATGCCGAAGCGGCCCGGGAACGCGGCCTGGTCACGTTTGCTCCGGACGACATCGACTGGGACGAGGAAGTGCGCATCGCCATCGAGGAACGCGCCAGCCTTTCCCCGGACGCGCTCACCGGAATGGAGGCGAACCTGCGTTTCGCCGGCGCAGAAACGATGGAGACGCGGATCTTCGGCCGTCTCTCCGCATGGCAGAACTGGATCTTCAACCGCCCGAATGCCGTCGGCGAACAGGGTGCGCTCAAGGTGTTCGGTTCCGGCTCGAAGGCGAAATTCAACTGGGAAAGAGTTTAGACCGAACCCTTCAACGCAGAGGCGCAGAGAAGAACAGAGAACGCAGAGGATGACCTTGATGGCAAATAGAGTTTGTGTGCGATCCGGCTACTCGCAAACCGGGTCGATGGTGCGAACTGACTATCGATGGGTGAATTTTGTCCGTCCTGCTTTTTCTCCGTGTCCTCTGCGTTCTCTGCGCCTCAACGTTGGGTGTAGATTGGAGTAGACAATGAGCATCAATTACAGCGAAAGAATTCCGAACAACGTCGACCTCGCCAACGACCGCACGCTGCAGCGCGCGCTCGAGCACTGGCAGCCGAAATTTCTCGACTGGTGGCGGGAGATGGGGCCAAACGCGTTTTCCTCGGCGGATGTCTACCTGCGCACCGCCACCGGCGTCGACGCCCAGGGCTGGGCGACGTATGGCGCGGTGAAAATGCCCGACTACCGCTGGGGGATCTTTCTGGCCGAGCCGGTGCCCGAACGCACCATCGGCTTCGGAGACAACTACGGCCAGCCCGCCTGGCAACAGGTGCCGGGCGAACTGCGGTCGCAGTTCCGCCGCATCATCGTGACCCAGGGCGACACGGAGCCAGCGTCGGTGGAACAACAGCACTTGCTGGGGCTCACCTGTCCGTCCCTCTACGACCTGCGGAACCTGTTTCAGGTTAACGTCGAGGAAGGTCGGCATCTGTGGGCGATGGTCTATCTGCTGCATGCCTATTTCGGCCGCGATGGACGCGAGGAGGCCGAGGAACTGCTGGCACGGCATTCAGGGGACGCCGACAAGCCGCGCATCCTAGGCACCTTCAACGAACCGATCAGCGACTGGCTTTCGTTCTTCATGTTCACCTACTTCACCGACCGTGACGGCAAATTCCAGCTCAAGAGCCTCGCCGAATCGGGTCTCGATCCGCTGGCGCGCACCTGCCGCTTCATGCTCACCGAAGAGGCGCACCACATGTTCGTCGGCGAGACGGGAGTGGGCCGCGTGGTGAAGCGCACGCTGGAAGTCATGAAGGAACTCGGCAGCGACGACCCGGACGCGGTGCGCCGCCACGGCGCCATCGATCTGCCGACGATCCAGCGCTACATGAATTTCTGGTTTACCTCGTCGCTGGACCTGTTCGGCTCGGAGGTTTCATCGAATGCCGCCAGCTCGTTTGCCAACGGCATCAAGGGCCGGCCGGACGAAGCGCAGTATCAGGACCACATTTGCAACGAAGCGAGCTACGAGCTGGAGACACCGCAGGGAAAGGAAGCGGTGAGCCTGCGCAATGCGATGAACGAAGTGTTGCGCAACGCCTACATCAAGGACTGCGAGATCGGCGTCAAGCGCTGGAACATGCAGATCAGCCGCGCGGGATTCGACTTTCAGTTGAGGCTTCCCAGCCCGCGTTTCCGCCGTGCCATCGGCGTCTGGGCCAACGCGCCGACCGATCCGCAGGGCAAGGCCATCAGCCCCGAGGATTTCGCGCGCGACATGACGGGATGGATTCCGGGCGAGGGCGACCGTGCGTTCGTCATAAGCTTGATGCAGCGCGTGGTGGAGCCCGGCAAGATGGCGGGCTGGATCGCCCCGCCCGACCGCGGCATCAACAACCTGCCGGTGGACTACGAGTACGTGAAGCTGAACTGAGAACAGGTTGACGCTAGGGGCGATGGACGCGCTTGTAATGTCCCTGCTCGATTTCTTCCAGAATCGGCCGGCCTTTCGGCTGCCAGCCGAGTTCGGCGCGCGAGCGCTTCCCCCTCACCCGGCTGTTCGATCCGAAGGATGAATGCGCCTTCGGACCGAGCGCGGCTTCCGCGTCCTGCGGAGACCATTCCCTTGTCTTGCCGCCAAAGCCGAGCATGCGGCTGATCGACGCGGCCACGTTCTTCAGCGATTCCTCGCCGTTCTCCGCGTAGTACAGCGCGCCGGCAGGTGCCTTTTGCAGCGCCAGCAGATAGAGTTCGGTGACGTCGTCGATGTGCACGTTGGCCCAAAGGTTCTCGCCCTTGCCGATGTGCAGGCCGATGCCGGCTTTCTTCGCGTTCTCGATCAACGCCGGCACCTGGGCACTCTCCTTGTGCGCGCCGCGGCCTTCGCCGTAGATCATGGTGGGACGTATTACCACCGAACGCACGCCCTGCTTCGCCGCATCGAACACGACCTGGTCGATCGCTGCCCGCTGCTGCATGCGCGGTACGGCGGGAGTAAAGCTGGAGTATTCATCGAAAGTCGAGTCGCTGCGTTCGCCATTGGTCACGGTGGCGACAATGCCGGATCCGCTGGTATGCAGGAACGGCTTTCCGGAGCCACGCAGGGCGGATGCGATGGCATCCACCACGCCGGCGTGATTCGCTTCGGCCGTGTCGATTACGGCATCGGCTTCGCGCGCGGCGCGCGCAATCACTTCCGCGTCATCAAGGCTGCCGAGCACGGCGCGCATGCCACGGGCTTGGACTTCCTTTGCGCCGGATTCGCTGCGTACGAGGCCGGTAATGGCGTGGCCCTCGCGCAGAAGGCGTACGGCCACCGACCCGCCGATATAACCTGTTGCCCCGGTCAGAAAAATCTTCATCGCCGCCCCTTGAAAACAATCGACGCCGCGATTCTACAACTGCCTGCGAATCGCGGCGCCGAAACGGCTATATCTACTGCTCAGGAACGCTCTTCGAGCACGCCCATGCGGCCGGCCAGGTAATCGTCGCGGGCCTGGACGATCTCTTCACGCGTGTTCATCACGAACGGTCCCCAGGACACCACCGGCTCGTCGATGGGCTCGCCTGCCAGCAGCAGGAGGTCGAGGGCGTCCAACGCCGTCACCTGCACGCTGGCGCCGTCGCCCCGATATTCGACCAGTTGGTTGGTCGCGAAGCCGACGGTCGAAGAGCGGCCGCTGCCGCGAACTGCATAGACGTAGGCGTTGAAACTGGCCGGAATCGGCAGTTCCACGCTGGCGCCCGCTTCTAGCTTCACATGGGCGGCGACGATCGGCGTATAAACCACCGCCGGACCGCGCACGCCAAGCAGTTCGCCCGCCACTACGCGCGCCTCGCCGCCGGGAAATTTCGCGACGGCGAACTTTTCTGCAGGCAAGTCCTGGTAGTGCGGCGCTTCCATCTTGAACTTGCGCGGCAGGTTCACCCACAGTTGCACGCCTTCCAGCACGCCGCCGGTACGCGCGAATTCCTTTTCGCGGTACTCCGCGTGGACGATGCCGGAACCGGCGGTCATCCACTGCACGCCGCCGGCGCGCAAGTGGCCGTGCCCGCCGGACGAATCATGGTGCTCCATCGCGCCCTGGAACAGAAAAGTCACCGTTTCGAAGCCGCGGTGCGGATGCGGATTGAGCCCGCCTTCGTCGCCCGGACGGATGCGTTCGGGCCCGAAGTGATCCAGCATCAGGAAAGGGCTGGCGTAGTCCAGATCCGGTCCCGGAAACGGGCGCAACACCCGCAACCCCGGCGCCGGCTCGGCGTAGTGGCTATCGATCACGCGCAGCGCGCTGCGCGGCTTCAACCGTGTATCCAATTTCACAGCGGTAGTCATTGCAATCTCCTGTCCGGCGCTCACGCCATATCGAACAACAGCACTTCGGCCTTGTCACCGTTCTCGATGACGATATCCGATTCTCCGCTTGCCTTGAGCGCGTCGCCTGCGCCCAAAGGTTGGCCGTTCACCGTCACCGCACCTCGTGCGACATGCACGTAGGCCTTGCGGCCCTCGGCAAGCTTGTGCGAAACCTCGTTATCGCCATCGAGCAACGCGGCATAGAGTTTCGCATCCTGGTGAACCAGGACCGAGCCATCGCGCCCATCGGGCGAAGCAACCAGGCGAAGTTTGCCGCGCTTCTCCTCGGGAGCGAAAAATTTCTGTTCGTAGCTCGGCTCGATACCCGTCACCGCCGGTTCGATCCAGATCTGCAGGAAATGAACGGGATTCTGTCGCGACGGGTTGTATTCGCTGTGGAACACGCCGGTACCGGCACTCATTCGCTGTACATCTCCCGGCCGGATCACGGAACCCGTGCCCATGCTGTCCTTGTGCTCCAATTCCCCGCCCAGCACATAACTGATGATTTCCATGTCACGGTGCGGGTGGGTGCCGAAGCCTTCGCCGGCTGCGACCCGGTCTTCATTGATCACGCGTAGCGGGCCGAAACCCATGTGCTTCGGGTCGTGGTAACCGGCGAACGAGAACGTGTGGAAGCTCTTCAGCCAGCCGTGATCGGCGTAGCCGCGTTCGCTGCTTTTTCTGAGTGCGATCATGCGTTTTGCTCCTTTTCCGCCTGTACGACATTCCCGGTCCAGGCCTCGATGGATTCGAATATGGGGACTAAGTACCGGAATTGTTAGCGAAACAATTAGACTTGTCTTATCAAAATTTTTGAATGACTACTCCTTTAATGCGGTTCTAAGCGCCCTGCCACAGCCCGGGGAAGGTCTGCAAAAGGCTGATAAAGACCGGTACTACAGGGACTTGGTCATACAGACCGCGGAGTCGGGGCAGAGCCGGGTGAATTCCGCGGCGCCTCGCAGCGCTATGGGAACAGATTCGCGTCCGGTCGCCTGATAGCGCTGAGAAGCGAAAAAATCCCGGGCCGTAGTCGTCAGCAGGAACAGCTCCCTGACCGCCAAAGAGCGGCAGTGGGCTTCCAACTTCGCCACCAGTCGCGTGCCCAGACCGCAATTTCGATAGTCCGGGGCGACAACCAGCGAACGCATCAGCGCGGCGCGTCCGTAGCGTTCGACGCCGATCGCGCCGATCAGTTTTCCGGAACCATGGCGGGCCACCAGGAACTGCGCCATCGAACTCCGCTCAAGGTCCTCCGTGGGGAGCGACGCCGCTTCGAGCAACGCGATGACCTCGCCATAGTCTCCCTCTTGCGCGGGCGCGATGTTCGCATCAAATGTCGGCTGCCGCATGGTCTGCGTCGATCAATCCAGGTGGATCCAGCCTTCCGACATCAGCACCGAGCGGCCGCCGACGCGAACGGCCGTGATCCCGCCGCCGCTTTTGTCGGCTTCCAGCTCGATCAGCGACGGGCGTCCCATTTCGAATCCCTGTTCGATCTGCCAACGGAAGCTGCCGTCGCGCCCTTCCAGTTCGCAGAGATATCCGGCCAGTGCGGAAGCCGCGGCGCCGGTTGCAGGGTCTTCGACGATCCCGAACGCCGGCGCGAACATGCGGGCGTGCACCTGCGCCTCCGGGATTTCCGTATCGAAGGTGAATACGAACACGCTGGACGCCCACCATCGCGAAACAATCTTCTCCCAGAGGTCGGGCCGTATCTTGGCGCGCGCGATCGCCTCGCGGTCGCGCACCGGGACCAACAGGAAGGGCACGCCGCAGGAGTAGGCGCGTGGAGAACGACCGGGCAGCAGGTCGTCAACCGAGAGCGACAACATGGCAGCGAGTTGCTGCGCCGGCGGCGGCTCGGGGCCGAGTTCGGGCATTTTCGGCACAGACATGCGGGTCGCTCTCGGGCCATCCGGACCGAGCTGCACGTCCACCGCGACGTTGCCGACCCCTTCCTCAAGCACAATCACCGGATCGGCAGTGTCGAGCAGCACCAGCCCCAGCTTTGCCAGCAGGAATGCGGTACCGACTGTGGGATGTCCGGCGAAGGGCAATTCGGCGCGCGGAGTGAAGATGCGCAACTTCTTGGCGCCGTGCGCCTTGGCCGGCAGCACGAACACCGTTTCCGAAAGATTGAACTCGGCAGCAATCGCCTGCATCTGCTCTGAGCTGAGCCGCTCGGCATCTAGGATCACGGCAAGTGGATTGCCGCCGAACGGCCGGCCGGTAAATACGTCGAGCGTGAAGAAGTGATACCGGGCCATTCGCGGCGGTCAGGCGACCGGCGCAGCGAGCGCGCAAAGCATCATGTTGGCATAGTCGATCATCGCCGATGGCGACAGATAGCCCTGCAGCGCGAACATGACCAGAGCCAGGCAGACGAGCGCGAGCGCGATCCACCAGAGTGCAGCGCGCCAACCCGGAACGATCACGCGAGGCGTGCCTCCATCCGCTCGACCGGCCGCTCGTCGATGGGCAGATTCAGAATCGCCGCGATCACGCCCAGAGCAATGCTGCCGATCCACACCAGATTGTAGGAACCCGTCGCATCGAACAGGTAGCCGCCCAGCCACACGCCGACGAAACTGCCGATCTGATGGCTGAGAAAGACTATGCCGAACAGCATGGACACGAAGCGCACGCCGAAGATCTGAGCGACCAGGCCGTTGGTAAGCGGCACCGTGCCCAGCCACAGGAAACCGATCCCGGCCGCAAACAGATAGACGGTCAGCGGCGACACCGGCAATACCAGGAAGACCGCGATGATCACTGCGCGAAGAAAATAGATGCCGGAGAGCAGGAGCTTCTTGCTGAAGCGCCCGCCCAGATAGCCGGCCACAAACGAGCCGGCGATGTTGAACAGTCCGATCAGCGCCAGAGCAGTCGCGCCCACTGCCGGCGTCATCCTGACGTCCAGCAGGTACGCCGGCAGGTGCACAGCGATGAAAGCAATCTGGAAACCGCACACGAAGAAACCCGCAGTCAGATACCAGAAGCCGGAATGAGCGCCGGCTTCGCGCAACGCCTGATTCAGCGACTGCTGGGCGCCGGTGGCGACCGGTCGCCGACCTTCGATCATCGCCGCGGCCAGCGGAACCGTCGCCATGATCGTTCCGGCCAGTACCAGCAACGCCGTCTGCCAACCCAGCGTGGAAATCAGGAGTTGTCCGAACGGCAGCATCAGAAACTGCCCGAAAGATCCCCCGGAAGACGCGATGCCGAGCGCGAGGCTGCGCCGCTCGGGCGGAATTGCGCGGCCCACTACGCCGAGGATAACGCCAAAACTCACCCCGCTCAGCCCCAAGCCCACCATCAACCCGGCGCTCGCATCGAGCATCAACGGCGTAGTGGAGAACGGCATCAGCGCCAGCCCGCCCGCATACAACAAACCGGAAACGGCGACCACGCGCCCGGCGCCCTGCTTGTCGGCCCAGGCGCCGAAGAACGGCTGCGCCAGCCCCCAGATCAGATTCGACAGCGCCATGGCGAAAGAAAAGTGGCTGCGCCCCCAGCCAAGATCCGAGCTCATCGGTTGCAGGAACAGTCCGAAGCTGGCACGGATGCCCAATCCCAGCGTGAGGATGATCGCGCCGCAGACCAGTACCACGACGGGGGTGCGCCACTTGGCAGTGGAATTCATTGCTGGAGGGTCCGGGTCAAAAGACGAGGCAGGCATTCCGGGAAATCATTGCGAACCGCATTCTCCGCGGCTCCGTTATGGATGCAAACGATATTTCAGAATGCTTCGCATGCACTTAGAGAATGATAAGAAAGTCGACTTTCCGAACGCAGCGATTACCCGATGGCCTCAAATGGTGTGCGATTCGCGCACACATGAATTCATCCTTCATCCTTCATCCTTCATCCTTGCTTCGCCGCGTAAGCCTCGATCTCGACGAGGATTTCCGGCTTCACTAGTCCCGGGACGACCAGCAACATCGAGGCCGGCCGCGCATCGCCGAGATAGCGCGCGCGCACCACGGCGTAGTCTTTGATGTCTTCCTGCCGTACCAGATAGTGCGTGACCTTGACCAGGTCCTTCACGCCCATCCCTGCTTCCGCGAGGATCGCCAGCATGTTCTTCCACGCCTGCTCGGCCTGGGCGGTGATGCCCCGCGGATAGGTTCCGTCCGGCAACATTCCCGGGGTGCCCGATACGAATGCCAGTTTGGAATTTGCGGGCACTTCCGCACCATCGCTATAGGTGCCGATCTTCTGCGCGACGCCAATGTTCAACAGCCGGTTCATGTTTATGTCACTCCTCAAAAGAGGTCAAGGTACGGAGCGGAGGCATGTCGTGCGACTCGCGCACATCACTTCATCCTTCATCCTTTGCCTCCGGCGTAACCTTGATCCGAGCTTCGCACGGCTAAAGATTAGCCTGCGCCGCAACAAGCCCTCCGGGCGTGTTGTCGCCTTCATCCTTGTTTCCATCGACTATAGCGACAAAAAAGCGGCAAGTGCGTGAACACTTGCCGCTTCCTTTGCGAGCGCCGTAGCGGATACGCTCAGCGCTGCTTGTCGTGAGGAACCGTCAGTGGGCCGGCACCGCCGGCGGCCGCCAGCGCCTCCAGCTCTTCGGGGATCATATGGATTCGGCGCACGATGAGCGTGTAGAAGGCGGGGATCACGAACAACGTCAGCAGCGTTCCAAGGGCCATGCCGCCCACCACCACCCAGCCGATTGCCTGGCGGGCTTCGGCCCCGGCGCCGGCAGAGATCGCCAGCGGCAGCGCACCCAGCACGGTGGCAAGCGTCGTCATCAGGATCGGGCGCAGGCGCAGCGTCGAGGCCTCGATGACCGCCTCGAACTTCTCCTTTCCCCGGCGGCGAAGCTGGTTGGAGAACTCCACGATCAGAATGCCGTTCTTGGTGATCAACCCGACCAGCATGACCAGTCCGATCTGGCTGTAGACGTTGAGCGTGCCGCCGTTGCCGAGCTTGGCGTTGATCCACATCGCCAGCAACGCGCCGGTGGCCGCGAGCGGCACGGTCAGCATGATCACCAGTGGCCCGACAAAGCTTTCGAACTGGGCGGAGAGTACGAGATAAATGAAGATCAATGCGAGCCCCAGGGTCACGTACAGCTCCAAGCCGGTCTCGCGGAATTCGCGGGACTGCCCGTCCAGGTCGGTAATCACGTTCTTCGGCAACTCTTCGGCAACGATTTTGTCGATCTGGGCGAGCACGTCTCCGAGGCTGCCCCCCGGACCGACGTTACCGTTGATGACCGCCGCCCTGAACTTGTTGAAGTGGTTGAGTTCTTTCGGCGCGACTGTTTCCCTGAGTTGAACCAGATTGGACAGCTGCACCAGGTCGGCACTGGCACTGCGCACATAGATCGAGGTGAGATCGTCCGGCCGGCGGCGCTTGTCGTCTTCCATCTGCACCACGACGTCGTACTGCTTTCCTTCGCGCTTGTAGCGGGTGACATCGCGCCCGCCGAGCAGCGTTTCCAGTGTGCTGCCGATCGTTGCCATCGACACACCGAGGGCTGCGGCCTTGTCGCGATCGATCTCCACCCGGAGCTGCGGCTTGTTGAGCTTCAGATCAGTATCCAGCCCGGTGATGCCCGGGTACTGCGACAACCGGCCCATGATCTTGCTTACGTACCCCTGGAGCTCCGGGTAGCTGTTGCCGTAAATGACGTACTCGATCTGCTTGGACAGGAAACTGCCCCCGAGCGAGGGCGAGTTCACCGCGAAGCTGATGACACCGGGCAATCCACCGTAGAGTTTCGGAGTGATTTCCTGGGCGATCTGCATCTGCTTGCGGTCGCGTTGATTCCAGTGCTTCAGCACTGCGAATCCGATTCCAAGATTGACGGGATTGGGCCGGTCCAGACCCGGTGCCACGACCTCGAACAGAGTCTCGATCTCCGGCACCGATTTGAGGATCTCACCGACGCCGCGCATGTAGTTGTCGGTGTACTGCATGGTGGACCCTTCGGGTGCCACCACAAAAGCCATGAAGAAGCCACGATCCTCAAGGGGGGAAAGTTCGGACTTGAGCTGCAGAAACAACCAGACCATCGCGGCGAGCACCGCCACGAACGCCAGGACGATCGCCCAACGGGCATGAAGCGTTTGCTGCAGCATCCGTCGATAACCGCGGTTCATCCCCTCGAAGAAACCTTTGGTGTGGTCATAGAGCCAGTTCGATTCGTGCTCCTTGAGAACTTTCGAACACATCATCGGTGTCAGCGACAGCGCCACGAAGCCGGAGACCAGAACAGCGGCCACCACCGTCATCGCAAATTCGATGAACAGCTGGCCGACGCGGCCGGTCATGAACACCAGCGGGGTAAACACTGCGGCGAGCGTGACCGTCATCGCCACCACCGCAAAGCCGATCTCCTGGGCACCCTTGAGCGCCGCTTTGTACGGCGGCAGACCTTCCTCGATGTGCCGGTGGATGTTCTCCAGCATCACGATGGCATCGTCCACCACCAGACCCACGGCCAGCACGACGCCCAGCAGCGTCAGAACGTTGACCGAAAACCCGAAAAGATAAAGAAAGAAGAATGCGCCGATCAGGGAGACCGGAATCGTAACCGCCGGAATCAATGTCGCCCGGAAGCTGCGGAGGAAAAGGAAGATCACCAGCACCACCAGTGCCAACGCTTCCAATAGCACCGCGTATACGGAGTTGATAGCGGTCTCGATGAACTGCGAAGTGTCCACCGCCACTTTCATAGTCATGCCTTCCGGAAGACCTGCCTTCAGGCGCGGCACCAGTTCCCGAATCCCTGCCGCGATCGCGAGCGTGTTGCCGGTTGACTGTTTAACCACGCCGAGGCCGATGGCCTCGTTGCCGCTCACGCGCACAATCTTGCGGTTCTCGTACGGCCCGGGCGCGGCGCGGCCCACATCCTGCAGGCGGATTGGATAACCGGCCACCTCGCGGATGATCATGTTGTTGAACGCCTCGGTACTCTGCAGATCGGTCTCGGCAAGCACCGTCAACTCTCGCTGCGTGCTTTCTATGCGTCCGCCCGGCGAATCGAGATTCTGCCGGCGCAGCGCCTCCTCGACATCCTGGGCGGTCATGCCGCGCGCGGCGAGCCGCTCGCGGTCGAGCCACACGCGCATCGAGTACTTGCGCTCGCCGCCGATGATGACAGTCGCGACGCCGGGAACCGCCTTCATTGGATCGGTAAGGTAGCGGTCCGCGTAGTCGGTCAGTTCCATCGGCGTATGCCGGTCACTGGTAACAGCGACCCACATCACCGGCCAGGCGTCCGCCTCGATCTTGTTGACTACCGGATCGTCGGCCTGATCCGGCAACAACGAGCGCACGCGCGAAACGCGATCGCGCACGTCGTTGGCGGCGGCCTCCACGTCCCGGTCGGTGACGAAAGTGACCGTGACCTGGCTCACCTCTTCCCGGCTTTGCGACTTGATGGTTTTGATGCCCTCGATGCCGGACAACGCGTCCTCGACCGGCGTCGTGATCGTGCTTTCGACCACCTGCGCGGTGGCACCTTTCAAGACGGTGCGCACGGAAACGATCGGCGGATCGATCTTGGGGTACTCGCGAACCGAGAGACGGTCGAAGGCAATGACCCCCAGCAGGACTATGAGCAGACTCATCACCGTGGCCAGGACCGGCCGTCTGATCGAAATGTCGGATAGAACCATGTTCAGCTCCTGAATTAATTGGGTCGCGGGTTCAGCTCTTGGCCGCGGCCGCCGTCGCCGGCGCGTTGGCCGGAGCTGCGGGCGGTGCGCCCATGACCATCACCGGCGCGCCGTCGCGCAACTTGATCTGCCCTTCGGTCACCACCGTATCACCGGGGCTGAGTCCCTGGGTGATTTCCACTTCGCCGGGCTGGCGGTTGCCGATGGCGACTTTGGTGAGCACCGCCTTGCCGTCAACCACACGGAACACAAAGTTGTCCTGTCCCTGCGGCCACAGCGCCTGCTCCGGCACCACAATTGCGTCGGGACGCGTCGCCATCGTCACTGCGACGCGGACGAACATTCCCGGCTTGAGCTTGTTGCTCTTGTTCGGTACGCGTGCACGCATGAGTACGGTCCGGGTTCGTTCATCAACCACCGGCTCGACCGCGTAAATGCGACCGCGGAAGTCCTCGCCCTGATAGGCGTCGAGACGGATCACCACTTCCTGGTTTGCGCGCACCTTTGACATATAAAGTTCGGGAATGCGGAAATCCGCCTTGATGGTGCCGATGCTCTCCAGGCGGACAACGTCTGCGCCAGCCTTGACGTAGGCTCCGGGGCTGATCATTCGCAATCCCACCGTGCCCGAGAATGGCGCGCGGATCACGGTTTTCGCCACCCGCGACTCGGTTTCGGCAAGGCGTGCCTTGAGTCGGTCCACCGCGCCGAGCTGCACGTCCAAGGCGTCCTTGCTAATGAAGTTCTGCTGGTGCAATTCACGGGTACGCGCCAGGCGCTGCTCTTCGGTCTTGAGGTCGGCACGCACCGCCGCGGCCTGTGCCTCGAACTCGGAGCTGTCGATGGACACCAGACGCGTACCGGCCGTAACCGCCTGCCCCTCCTGGAAATGCAGGCCGACGATGCGGCCGTCGATCTCGGGCCGAATGATCACGGATTCTTCGGCGAGCAGCGTTCCAACTGCCGTAACCTCATCGGACACCTTGCCGACTTTGACCGGCACCGCCTTCACCGGCAAGCCCATGGGCTTTGCTGCCTGTGCGGCCGGCTTGGCCGCATCGGGCTTTTGACCTGCGCTCGCGTCGTTCTTGGAATTGCAACCGGCGGCGGTCAGTGCTG
>JAXIOX010000200.1:0-9705 GCA_045403275.1 Burkholderiales bacterium
TGCAAACAGTGAATCTGTCCGGAAAATGAGTGAACAGCTCTATGACGTCGCCGTTGTCGGTGGTGGCGTCGTCGGCTGCGCCGTTTTGCGCCAACTGGCTTTGGGCGGGCTAGATTGCGTGATGCTGGAAAAGGGCGCGGACATCCTGTCCGGCGCCAGCAAGGGCAACAGCGCCTTGCTGCATACCGGGTTTGACGCGCCAACCGGCAGCCTGGAACTGTCCTGCATGAAGGACGGATACCGGGAATACCTCGCAATCCGCGAGCGGTTGAATCTGCCGCTGGTGGAGACCGGTGCGGTGGTGGTTGCGTGGAACGATGACGAGCTGGCGAAGCTTCCGGCCATCGTGGCGCAAGCGCACGTAAACGGCGTCGCCGATGTCCGCAGCATTACGCCGACCGAACTTTACGTACGCGAGCCCCATCTCGCGCCGGACGCCCTCGGCGCGGTGCTGGTCCCGGGCGAGCATGTCATCGATGCCTGGTCGGCGCCGCTGGCCTATGTGCTGCAGGCGATGGCGCACGGCGCCGCGGTCCGGCGCGGTGCACAAGTTACCGGTGGGAAGCGCGCCGGCGATCGCTGGGTGCTCGTAACTTCGAGCGGCAAGGTTGCTGCACGGGTGGTCGTGAATGCCGCCGGGCTTTACGGTGACCGAATCGAGGCGATTGCTCGCGAGGCGCCGTTCTCGATCCGTCCGCGCAAAGGGCAGTTCGCCGTGTTCGACAAGACAGCCTACGCACTGGTCAGGTCGATCGTGCTGTCGGTCCCGACGCAACGCACCAAGGGCGTGCTGTTATCGCGCACCGCGTTCGGAAATCTTATTGTCGGGCCCACCGCGGAGGAAGTCGAAGAGCGCGAATCGGCAACTGTGGATCACGACGCGCTCGAACGGCTGGTGCAGAAGGCGCGTGCGCTGGTCCCTGCGCTTGCGCAGCATGCCGTCAGTGCCGTCTATGCGGGCCTGCGACCCGCGACGCAGTTCAAGGAATATCAGATCGAGGCTTTGCCCGATAGCGGCTGGATCACGGTGGGCGGCATCCGCTCGACCGGCCTCACCGGCGCGCTCGGCATTGCCCTGCACGTCGCCGGCCTGTACGCCCGGCACTTCGGACGGCTCGGTGGCACACGGGAGCCGATCTGGAGTCCGGTGCCCAATCTGTGCGAGGAGCGCACGCGCCGCTACCAGGAACCGAACGCCGGCGAGATCGTGTGCCACTGCGAACTGGTGACGCGCCTCGAGATCGAAGCGGCGCTATCTGGCCCGCTGCCTGCCGGCGATCTCGGGGGGCTGAAGCGGCGCACGCGCTGCATGATGGGTCGCTGCCAGGGCTTCTACTGCAGCGGGCGGGTGATGGAACTCGCTGCCGGCAGGCTCGCCGAGCCGCATCTCGATCGGGCCACAGCATGATCGCGCCGAACCGGGAAATAGCGAACCAAGATTTGGCGAGCCATGACGTGGTGAGCCATGATGTGTTGATAATTGGCGGCGGTCCCGCGGGTCTGGCCGCTGCCGCCGAACTCAAGCGCCTCGGCATCGGCGATGTCGCGGTCATCGAGCGCGAGCGGCACGCCGGCGGCGTGCCGCGCCATTGCGGCCACCTCGGATTCGGCTGGAGCGAGTTCCGGCGCGTGCTCGCGGGCCCGGCGTACGCGCGCCGGCTGGTCGCTGCCTCGGAAGGCGTTGATCTGCGCACCGGGACCACTGCGCTGAATCTTGAACCGCAGCGCTTGGAACAGCCGGCGCGGGTGCGCGTATTAACCCCAGTCGGGATCCAGGTGTTGGAAACTCAGCGCGTCCTGCTCGCGCTTGGCACACGCGAGACCCCGCGCGCCGCGCGGCTGATTTCAGGGACCCGCCCGTGGGGCGTTTTCACCACCGGCGCGTTACAGCAGTTGGTCTATCTTGCCGGCCTCAAGCCCTGCACGCGTGCGGTGATTGTCGGGACCGAACTGGTGTCGTTCTCCAATCTGCTGACCATGCGCCATGCCGGCATCCGGCCGCTGGCGATGTTGGAGGAATCGGCGCAGGTTGTGGCCCCGCGTGCCGGCGGATGGATCGCGCGCGCTGCGTTCGGAACGCGGATCCTCACGCGCACCCGGGTGATCGCCGTCCGTGGCGAGACGCGTGTCAGCGGCGTGGATATCGAACGCGACGGTAAATGCGAAACCATCGAATGCGACGGCGTTGTATTCAGCGGACGCTTCATTCCGGAAACCGCCATCGTCAAGACCAGCCATCTCGTCCTCGATCCGGCAACCGGCGGACCGGTCGTCGATCAATATGGGCGCTGCTCGGATCCGGCGTACTTTGCGGCGGGCAATCTGCTGCGCCCGGTCGAGGCATCGTGGACTGCATGGAGCGAAGGACGCGATGTCGCGCGGGCAATCGCAGCGAGCCTGCGCGGGAGCCTGCCGCACGCAACGCGTCACGCGTCCCTGGAGACGCGGGGTCCGGTGCGCTACGTCTGCCCGCAGCGCGTCGCATTCCCCGCGCCGGTTCCAGCGGCGCTGCCGATCAACATCCGCGTCAGCCGCCCGGCACGCGGCCGGTTGCGTGTGCTGGACGGCGCGCGCGAAGTGTGGGGCGAGGTATGCAGATTGCTTCCGGAGCGGCGCGTGATCCTGCCGTTTCCTTTGCATGTGGCCGAACATGCCGGGCGGCTCGCCATCGACATCGACGAAACCGAGCGTCGCTGAGGGACTGTTCTTCGGCTAAGCAGGGGCTATGCTGGGACAGACCACGTTCTATTTCGACTGACCAGGCGTGGCATCTTTGATAGCCCAGAACGCCGAGTTCTCACGGCCTCTGCAAACCCAACCACGCCAAGCGATGCTTTATCACTTCTGAAAGCTGGATTCGTCTCATTGCTGGTTTGAATCTCGACGGTCTTGCCCAGCGCGTGGGCCAATCAGTAGAGGAAGGATTGCACTATCGCCTCTTGGGCGATCGTCCGGTCTTCTTCAATTTCGCTGCCGCAGCTACGGGTGCCGGCACGTGCTTGGCGATGTAGTCGATCGACGCCTTGGTCATCAGCTCCGACCTGGAGCTACCGAGTTTGCCGGCGGCCGCATCGATCTTCTTGAGTGCGCGCTGCGGGACCGTGATGTTAATCCGCTCCGCCGGCCCCATCAGTTCTTCCACATCCGCATCCACGAATGCCCAAATTCCGTCCGCGTAATCCGGACTGGCGCGATGCTCTTCGATGTCACCTGCGACTGGCACATTTGCGCCATCCTGCACTACCAGTTCCAAATGCGCAAAGATCGCTTCGCGCGCATTCTCGAGGGCTTCATCCACGGTCTCGCCCGCGGAAAAGCAGCCGGGGACGTCCGGCACCGTCACGCCGAAAACAGAATCCTTGTCTTTGTGCAACACCACTGCGTATCTCATCTCACTCTCCTACCTCAAACCCGCCTGTTTGAGGATGCTTTTGACGGTCCCCATTGGCAGATCCTTCTTCGGGTGCGGAACCGTCACGAGACCCTTTTTCGCCGGATGCTTGAATTGATGATGGCTGCCGACTACACGAACCTCAATCCATCCATAACCCTTCAGCATCCGGATCAGGACTCTGCTGTTCACAGTGTGTATCGTACACATCATAGACATCGGGGTCAAGTGGTTCGTGCATTAATGCGTTGGATCTGCAAGCGCGGGCGGAGTGCGAAAAAGGGGAGGGCGGGCTTTGCTTCGCCGAGTGACTATTCGGGGATCGGCACAACGTAATACACTTCCATGTCGTTATGGCTGTTACCTGATCGAAGAAAACGGATGCGTTGCCCCTGCACATGACACTCCATCCGCAATCCGTGGTTGGCATCGACCAGGGGACGACGGCCACCAAAGCGTACCGGCTGAGCGCTGACGGCGACTTCCGGCAGCTTTGTTCGATCGAGCACCGCCAGATCTATCCGCAGCCCGGCTGGGTCGAGCACGATCCGCGCGAGCTCCTGGCCAGCGTCGAGCGCTGCCTCGAAACTGCCGGCGTCGTCGCCGGCGCCGGCCTGGACAACCAGGGCGAGACCGTCATCGCTTGGGATGCCGATAGCGGCGAGCCGGTACATAACGCCATCGTCTGGCAGGACAACCGCACCAGGGATGTCACCGACCGGCTCAAGGCGGAGGGCGCGGAAAAGATTACGCTCGAGCGCGCGGGACTTCCGCTCGACCCGTACTTCTCGGCGTCGAAGTTGCGCTGGATTCTTGACCACGTTCCCGGCGCGGTGGCGCTCGCCCAACGCGGCAAGCTGCGCCTCGGCACCAGCGACGCGTTCTTCCTCGACCGCCTGTGCGGCCGCTATGCGACCGATGTCGTCACCGCGTCGCGCACCAGCCTGATGAATCTCGAAACCGGCGAATGGGATTCGGAGCTGTGCCGGTTGTTCGGCGTGCCCATGCATTTGCTGCCGCCGATCCAGGCCAGCGTTGGAGAATTCGGCATCGCCAGGCGCGTGAACGTCCCGATCGTCGCCGGCATCGTCGATCAGCAGGCGGCGCTGTTCGGGCACGGCTGCCACGCGGCGGGGCAGGCCAAGATTACTTTCGGCACCGGCGCATTCGCGCTCGCCGTGACCGGGAGGCAGCCGGTCAGCGCGCCTGATTCAGGTCTCCTGCCAACTGTCGCCTGGCGCTTCGGAACGCAGACGATCTACGCCGTCGACGGCGGCGTGTATAACGCGGGCTCGGCACTGGACTGGGCACGACGCCTGGGCCTGTTCTCGCAGTTCACCGAGATCGAGGAATTCGAGGCGCCGGGCGCGATCGAACGCGGTATCGTATTCGTCCCTGCTCTATCCGGGCTCGCGTGTCCCTATTGGGATCGCACCGCCGCGGGCCTGTGGCTTGGCATGGGCCTGGACACTTCGTCCAGGGACTTGGTGCAGGCAGTGCTCGAAGGCGTGGCGCTGCGCAGCGCGCAGGCGATGGCGGCGATGCACGCGCGGCTGCCGCTCGCGTCGAGCGTCTCCATCGACGGTGGGCTCTCTCGCAACCCCTATTTCGGCCGGTTCCTCGCCAATGCCCTGAACCGCACTGTCGTCGTTCCTGCGACTGTGGACCTCACGGGTCTGGGCATCTCGCAGCTCGCGTACCTCGGCGTGGGCTTGAGCCGCGACGGGTCGGTCCCGCCGGTTGCAGCACCCGAGCGCACCATCGTGCCAGGCGCGGCAATTGCGGACGATTTGCACGCTCGGTTCGCGGACGCGGTGGAACGCGCACGCGGATGGCGCAACGATTGAAGTATCCTTATCACCCTCACCCTCGCCCTCTCCCATCGAGGGAGAGGGAGCTTTTCTCGGCTGCTGATCTTTGACCCATGGCAACGGATCGCGAACCTCTCGACCGTATCTTTCAGCTACCTTGTTGGTCGGGCAAGGTCGATCCGGTACCGCTGTTGGGCGGAATCACCAACAAGAACTATCTGGTCGCCGACCGAGGGCAACAGTTCGTCGTCCGGCTGGGCGAGGACATTCCCATTCACGGCGTGATGCGCTTCAACGAGTTGGCCGCGAGCCGAGCAGCGTTTGCGGCCGGCATCTCGCCCGAGGTCATCTACGCCGAACCCGGGGTTCTGGTGCTGCGCTACATCGAAGGTCGTGCGCTGTACCCCGAGTTGGTGCGCGACGGCGGACTGCTTCCGCGCGTGGTGGACCTGGTCAAGCGTTGCCATGAACAAGTGCCCCACTATTTGCGCGGACCGGCACTGGTGTTCTGGGTGTTCCAGGTCATCCGCGGCTACGCGACCGAGCTTCAGGCGTGCGCAAGCCCGCATGTCGGGTTGCTTCCACAGCTCATCGAGCGCGCCGAGCGGCTCGAGCGCGAAGTCGGGCCGGTTTCCATCGTGTTCGGCCACAACGATCTGCTCGCGGCCAACTTCATCGACGACGGCAAGCGGCTATGGCTTATCGATTGGGACTACGCCGGATTCAACAGTCCGCTGTTCGACCTCGGCGGACTCGTTTCCAACAGCGAGCTCGACGCGGATCAAGCCCGGTTCGTGCTGGAGCGTTACTTCGGCAAAGCGGACCCCGGGCTGGAGCGGCGATTCGCGGCGATGAAATGCGCTTCGCTGCTGCGCGAGACGATGTGGAGCATGGTGTCCGAGGCTTACTCGACAATCCAGTTCGACTACAAGGCTTACACCAGCGAATACCTGGCGCGTTTCGGACGCGCTTACGACGAATTTACGAAAGGCATCCGATGAACTCGACGCCCGCCGCTGCGCAGGCCGTCATCATCGGTGGCGGCATTATCGGTTGCAGCACCGCTTACCATCTGGCGCGTGCGGGCTTCAAGGACATCGTCCTGCTGGAGCGCGCTAAACTCACCAGCGGCTCAACGTGGCATGCCGCCGGCCTGGTCGGGCAACTGCGCACATCGGCGAACGTGACACAGCTTCTCAAGTACAGCGTCGAGCTGTACGACAAACTGGAGAAGGAGACGGGCCAGGCGACCGGCTGGAAGCGCAACGGAGGTTTGCGCCTCGCCTGCAATAAGGAGCGGCTCACCGAGATCAAGCGCCAGGCAACCACCGCCCACAGCTTCGGGTTGGAGATGCATTTGCTGTCCGCTGCGGAAGCGAAGGCCTTGTGGCCGATCATGGACAGCTCCGATGTCGTAGGCGCGGCGTTTCTGCCCACCGACGGCCAGGCCAATCCTTCCGACATTGCGCAGGCGCTTGCCAAGGGCGCGCGCATGCACGGCGTCAAGATCGTCGAGGATTGCCCGGTGACGGGGATTCAACTGCACAACGGCCGCGTATCCGGCGTGGTCACCTCACAAGGTGCGATCCGCACACAGATCGTTGTCAATTGTGCGGGTCAGTGGGCCAGGCAGATCGGACGATTCGCCGGAGTCAACGTGCCGCTGGTCTCGGTGCAGCATCAGTACATCGTGACCGAGGCGATCGCGGGGGTGCCCAAAAACCTGCCGACGCTGCGCGACCCGGACCGGCTGATTTACTTCAAGGAAGAAGTGGGCGGATTGGTGATGGGAGGCTATGAACCGGACCCGATTCCGTGGGCCGAGCAGGGCATTCCCGAGGGTTTCGAGTTCCAGCTTCTGGGTGAGAACTGGGACCACTTTGAACAGCACATGACGCAGGCGCTGGCGCGGGTGCCCGCCCTGGAGAACGCGGGCATCAAGCAGCTCATCAATGGACCGGAGTCGTTCACGCCGGACGGGAATTTCATTCTCGGCGAGGCGCCGGAAGTCGGAGGCTTTTTTGTCGGCGCCGGCTTCAACGCCTTTGGCATCGCTTCCGCCGGCGGCGCCGGCCGCGCGCTGGCCGAGTGGATTGCCGCCGGAGAACCGCCCATGGACTTGTGGCCGGTGGACATCCGGCGCTTTGGCCGCCACCATCGTTCGGACGACTGGGTGCGCACACGCACGCTCGAGGCCTACGGCAAGCACTACACGATGGCTTGGCCGTTTGAGGAGTATCGCAGCGGGCGCCCGTTGCGCGTGTCGCCGCTCTACCAGCGGCTCAAGGATCAGGGCGCGTGCTTCGGCGAGAAGCTCGGATGGGAGCGGCCCAACTGGTTTGCACCGCCCGGTGTGGAGGCGAAGGATGCCGATACTTATGGGCGCCAGAACTGGTTTGCCTACGTCGGTGCAGAGCATCAGGCGTGTCGCGAGCGCGTCGCGCTGTTCGATCAGACCAGCTTCGCCAAGTTCCTTCTGATCGGCAGGGACGCCGAACCGGCGCTGCAGTGGATCTGCGCCAACGACGTCGGCAGACCGCCGGGGAGCCTGACCTACACCCAGATGTTGAATGCTCGCGGCGGAATCGAGTGCGACCTCACCGTTGCCCGGCTGTCGCAGAGCGAGTTCTACATCGTTACCGGTACCGGATTCGCCACCCACGACTTCGCCTGGATCCGTCGCAACATTCCGCCGGACTGCGGGGACGCGACGCTGCTCGACGTCACGTCGGCTTATTGTGTGCTGGCGTTGATGGGTCCGAGCGCGCGCGACGTGCTGGCAAGCGCGACACACGCAGACCTGTCCAACGCGGCCTTCCCGTTCGGCGCGTGGCGCGAGATCGACCTTGCGGGTGCGCCCGTGCGCGCGCTGCGCGTAACTTACGTTGGCGAGCTGGGCTGGGAACTGCACATCCCTGTCGAGTGTGCGGCTGCCGTCTATGAGCGGTTGATGGAAGCCGGCAGGCCGCACGGAATTACCAACGCGGGCTATCGCGCGATCGAGTCGTTGCGGCTCGAAAAAGGATACCGGGCCTGGGGAGCCGATATCGGCCCCGACTACACGCCGCTCGAGGCAGGACTTGTTTGGGCCGTCAAGCTGGCCAAGGGCGTGGCATTCCTGGGCCGCGATGCACTGTTGGCGCAGCGGTCGCAGCCGCTCGGGAAGCGGCTGGCCTGCTTCACGGTGGACGACCCCGGCGTCGTGCTGCTCGGGCGTGAAACGATCTACCGCAACGGCGAACGCGTTGGATGGCTGTCCAGTGCGGGGTGGGGCTATACCGTGGGCAAGAACATCGGATTCGGCTACGCGCGCAACGCGCACGGCGTGGACGATGCCATGCTGGCCTCCGGCAGCTATGAGCTCGAAGTTGCGTCTGGGCGCATTCCCTGCCGGTTGCATCTCGGGGCGTTGTACGATCCTCGAATGGAGCGAGTGAAAGCCTGATGGGGGCAAGCTATCTTGAAATGCTCTCACAGGCTCTGCCAGAACCGCGCACGCGTTTTGGAACCGCGTTTCTTATAAGCGGGCAAGAGAGGTGAATGCCCAAAAAGTATATGCTGCCCGTGTCCTTGCATAATCTTCCCGCGGCGTCATGAAGTGCTCCCGCTGTCAGCACGATAACCACCCAGGCGCGAAGTTCTGCGAGGAATGTGCTATGCCCCTTGAATGCGTTTGTGCCAGCTGCGGCACGCCCGTCGCCCACTGTCACTTCGGCCTCGGCAAGCTCTACAGACAGACTAGCACGCGCGAGAAAACACAAGAGCACTTCAAGACCGCCATCGCGATGTATCGCGAAATGAACATGCAGTTCTGGCTGGAGCAAGTGGAGACGGCGCTGGGGCCGTCCCGTGGCAGCCCACCCTGAACCTGGTCGCCGCAATGCGCTGCGCTACTTGCGAACACGAAAACCCGCCCGGCGTTAAATTTTGCGGCGAATGCGGCGCGCGCTTGACGCTGCTGTGCGCGGCCTGTGGCGCGTCGAATGCCCCAACTCAAAAGTACTGTGGCGCGTGCGGTCACAAGCTCACGCATGCGGCGAGTGCCGAACCTAGCCGGCTACAGGCCGGTGCCGATGCGCCAACCGGATCATCGCTGCCGGAAGGCGAGCGCCGCTACGCCACCGTGGTGTTCGCCGACTTGTCCGGCTATACGGCGCTCAACGAACGCCTCGATCCCGACGAGGTGGAAAAACTCATGGGCCGATTGAAGGCGGACGCGGCGCGTATCGTGGAGGTCCATGGTGGGATCATCAACCAGTTCGTGGGCGACGAGATCCTCGCCCTGTTCGGCGTTGCCGTTGCGCAAGACGACGATCCAGTGCAGGCCGTTCGCGCCGTCTTGGCGCTGCACGAAAGGGCGCGGGGACTGAGCGGCCAAGTCGAAGAGCGAATCGGTCAGCCGCTGCGTTTTCACAGTGGCATCAATAGCGGTTTGATCGTGGTGCGCTCGCGAGACCCGCGCGATGGCACTCACGTGGTAACCGGCGACGCGGTGAACACCGC
>JAXIOX010000152.1:0-3830 GCA_045403275.1 Burkholderiales bacterium
CGGCCGGCAGCATCACCCACACCACCCGCGGCGCCGGCAGGTCCGCGATCACGCTCTTCAGTTCGGAGTGCGTCGCGATGCCCCGTTCGTGTTCAAGCGCGCCGCGCGCCACGGGGCTGACATCGTGCGCCGCCACCCGCACGCCTTTGCGCGCCAGCCGCCGTGCCATGCTGGCGCCCATGCGTCCCAGACCCACCATACCGATATCCATTTGTCTCCCCCGGTCTGCTTATGCGGCCATTCTCCGGGGCGCGGCGTTCCGGTGCAATGCGTATCCGTAACGAATCCGGTAATCTGCGCCTCTAGGCAACAGGTGAGGACCAGGATGGCGCGAGTGGTATTCGGGAATCTCGAAGAGTTGGCGGAAAAGGTCGGACAGGAGGTCGTGGTGAGCGACTGGCTCGAAGTCACGCAGGAACGCATCGAGCAGTTTGCCGACGCCACCGGCGACCATCAGTGGATCCACGTCGACGTCGAGCGCGCGCGCCGCGAGTCGCCGTTCGGCACAACCATTGCGCACGGTTTTCTGACCCTGTCGTTGCTGAGCCACTTCCTCAACAATTCGCTGCAATTCGACAATTCGAAAATGGGAGTGAACTATGGCTGCAACCGGCTGCGCTTTACGGCGCCGGTAAAAGCGGGATCGCGGCTGCGTGCCCGGTTCAAGCTCAAGGAGTTCCAGCGCATCGAAGGCGGCGTGCAGATGATCTGGGACGTGGCGATGGAATGCGAAGGTCAGGAAAAACCGGTGCTGGTCGCGGAATGGGTGGGGCGGCGGTATGGCTGAGCGTTTCCCGGCGATTTTCGTTTCCCACGGCGCGCCGCTGCTGGCGATCCAGCCGGGCCCGGCCCGCGAGTTCCTCTCCCGACTGGGCAAGACGCTCGGCAAGCCCAGGGCGATTCTGACGGTGTCCGCCCACTGGGAAAGCGGCGACGCGGCGGTGAGCGCGGCCGCGCGACCGGAGACGATTTACGATTTCTACGGTTTTCCCGATGAGCTCTATCGAATCGAGTATCCCGCTCCCGGCGCGCCCGAACTTGCGGTGCGGGCGCAGACAGTGCTCGGCGAAAAGGCGATTGGCACACGCGTGCATCCCACCCGCGGTCTCGCCCACGGCGCCTGGGTGCCGCTGATGCTGATGTATCCAGATGCCGACGGTCCGGTGACGCAGCTCACGGTGCAGACCGCGTTGGGCCCGGCGCATCACTTCAAGCTTGGCGAAGCGCTGCGCGGCCTGCGCGACGAAGGCGTGTTGATCCTCGGCTCCGGTGGCGCCACGCACAATCTGAGTGAGTTCGGCCGCCACCCCGAAGGGGACGCTCCGCCGCAGTGGGTGACGGTATTCCAGGAGTGGCTGGCGCAGACCATCGAGAGCGGAAAATCCGACGAACTGGTGCGCTATCGCAGTCTGGCGCCGGAAGCCGCGCGCAATCATCCGACCGAGGAACATTTCCTGCCGCTGTTCGTTGCGACCGGGGCGGGCTCCCCCGGTGTGGCCGGCAAGCGCATTCACCGTAGTCACACGTTCGGCATCCTGGCGATGGATGCGTATCGCTTCGACTGACATCCGGCCGCACCAACGACGATGGCAAGAACGGACTTCAAATTCGCCCACCGCATGCGGGTACGCTGGGCCGAGGTGGACAAGCAGGGCATCGTGTTCAACGGCCACTACCTGATGTATTTCGACGTGGGGATCACCGAGTATTACCGGGCCCTGGGTTACCCCTATCCCGAGGGCCTGGCGCGGCACGGCACCGATCTCTACGTAAAGAAGGCCGAGGTGGAGTACCACGCATCGGCCGGCTACGACGACGAGATCGACGTCTGCGCGCGGGTCGCGCGGCTGGGGCGCTCGAGCTTCGAATTCCAGCTCGAGATCTATCGCGCGGATCAACTTCTGGTCGGTGGCAGGGTGGTCTACGTGAACGCCGACCCGGAAACCCGCAAGTCGGCGGTGCTGCCGGACTTCCTGCGCAACGCCATCAAGGCCTTCGAGCACACGGCACCGACCGACGCGGTTGCGAGTCCGGCTTAAAAAAGTGCGGCCGGGGTGTCATACTTCGTACAATTGCGTTTGCGTGTACCTTCCCTGAAATAGTCCGTCACGCAAAGCGGGGCACGGTGGTAACGGCGCGCTTCGCACAAGGCGGCTTCGAGATTTGCAACCATGCAGAACACGGACAAGCTCTACATCGATGGTCAATGGACTGCGTCGTCGTCGAACCAGACCATTGACGTGGTCTCTCCTTCGACCGAGGAAGTCATCGGCCGCATCCCCGCCGGTACGGTGGCAGACGTCGAGCGTGCGGCGGCTGCGGCGCGCAAGGCGTTCGCGGCCTGGTCGGCGACGGTGCCCGCAGAACGCGCGGCGTGGCTGAAGAAAATCCACGAGCAACTGGTCGCGCGCGCGGACGAGATCGCGCGCACCATCACCGCCGAGGTCGGCATGCCGCTCAAGATGGCTGCGCGCATCCAGGCGTATCTGCCGCAGGCGAGTTTCGGGCTATACGCCGGACTCACGCCGGGATTTGCCTTCGAAGAGGAAATCGGCAACTCCCGCGTCACCCGCGAAGCGGTGGGCGTGGTGGCCTGCATCACGCCGTGGAACTACCCGTTGCACCAGATCGCCGCAAAGGTGGCGCCGGCGCTGGCTGCAGGCTGTACCGTGGTCTTGAAACCTTCCGAAGTTGCGCCGCTTAACGCCTACATTCTTGCCGACATCATGCACAGCGTCGGACTGCCGGCCGGCGTATTCAATCTGGTGACCGGCACCGGAGCGGTGGTCGGCGAAGCGCTGGCGAAGCATCCCAAAGTCGACATGATTTCCTTTACCGGTTCCACCCGCGCCGGGAAGCGCGTGGCGAAACTCGCCGCCGGCACGGTCAAGCGCGTGGCGCTGGAACTCGGCGGCAAGTCGGCCGCCGTGCTGCTGGACGACGCCGATTTCAACGTCGCGGTGAAGAGCGTGCTCAATTCCTGTTTCCTCAATTCCGGCCAGACCTGCAATGCGCTCACCCGCATGCTGGTACCGGCGTCGCGTTATGAGGAGGCGGCACGGCTGGCGGCCGAGACCGCCGCGACGTTCAACGTCGGTGACCCGTTCGGCGCCGAGGCCAAACTGGGGCCGCTGGTGTCGAAGGCGCAGCAGGAGCGGGTGCGCTCCTACATTCGCAAGGGAATCGAGGAGGGCGCGCAACTGCTCGCCGGCGGTCCCGACATGCCCGAGGGCCTGAACAAGGGCTGTTACGTGAAGCCGACCGTGTTCGGGCGCGTGCAGCCGCAAGCGACGATTGCGCAAGAAGAGATATTCGGACCGGTGCTCTCCATCATTCCCTACGGCAACGAAGACGAGGCGGTGCAGATCGCCAACGGCACGGTTTACGGTCTGGCCGCGGCAGTCTGGTCGGCGGACGGGGCGCGGGCGCAGCGTGTGGCGAAGCGCCTGCGTGCCGGGCAGGTTGATATAAACGGTGGGCCATTCAATATCAACGCGCCGTTCGGCGGCTTCAAGCAGTCCGGCCGCGGTCGCGAACTCGGAAAGTACGGACTCGAAGAATTCCTCGAATTCAAATCGGTCCAGGTGCGGCTGCCATCGACGAGCGGCTGACCAATTTGCCGATCTCGAAATGCGTAATTGGCCGTCGCCAGCCAGGACAGCATCAATCCGGCTGCTTTTCCCTCAAATAACCACCCGCACAAACCAAGGATAAAGACATGGATTTCAATTTCTCCGACAAAGTAAGGGATCTGCAGAAAAAAGTCGGCGCCTTCATGGACGCGCACGTCTATCCGAACGAGAACCGCTTCTTCGACGAGATCGAGGAAA
>JAXIOX010000034.1:0-5130 GCA_045403275.1 Burkholderiales bacterium
TTGCGCGGGCTTACAGGTGCGGCTCGATGCGCCCGCGCAGAAATTCGTGGAAGTGGATCATTCCATCCTCCATCGGCGACTGATACGGACCGAATTCATTGCGGCCTTGCTGGTAGAGCGCGCGGCGGCCTTCGGTCATGCGCACACAGATTTCGTGGTCTTCCCTGGCGGTCTCGATGTAGGCCTGTTGCTCCGCTTCGACAAACTCGCGTTCGAACAGAACGATGTCCTCAGGATAGTAGAACTCCACCACGTTGCTGCAGTGTTCGGGTCCATGCGGCACGATGGTGCTGACCACCAGTACATTGGGATACCACTCCACCATGATGTTCGGATAGTAGGCGAGCCAGATTGCGCCCTGCTTGGGCATCTCGCCATTGTTGTAGCGAAGCACCGCCTCGTGCCATTTTTTATAGGCAACCGTGCCCGGCTTCCCGAGCGCCTGATTGATCCCAACGGTCTGCACGCTGTACCACTCTCCGAATTCCCATTTCAGATCCTCGGCATTGACGAATTGGCCCAGCCCCGGGTGGAAAGGTCCGACGTGATAATCCTCGAGATAAACTTCGATGAACGTCTTCCAGTTCACCGGGTATTCTTCGATCATTACTCGATCAAGCATATAGCCGGAGAAATCCAGGTCGGCGAGCACGCCCAGTTTCGACAAATCCAGGCTGGGATTGCGCGGACCGGCGAACAGCAGGCCATTCCATCGGGTCAATGGTGACTTTTCCAGGTCCAGGCAGGGGTTGCCGGGAAAGTGCGGGGCACCGAGCAGGCGACCCGACATGTCGTAAGTCCAGCGGTGCAAAGGGCAGACGATGTTGTGCGTGCGTCCATGTCCCTTGAGAATGATCGACTGGCGGTGGCGACAGACGTTGGAGAGCAGTTCCACGCCATTCTGGTTGTGCACCAGCGCCTTGGCGTGGCCCATCCATTCGAGGCTGCGATAGTCACCAATTTCGGGAACCATCAATTTGTGACCGACGTAACCTGGCCCCTGTTGGAACAGCACTTTCTGCTCGATTCTGGCAACGCGCGGATCGAGATACCACTCGACGGGTAGCTGCGCCGGTGTTCGAGTCAAAGCGGATACATTAGCCAGATCTGTCATAAACGGTTGTCTCTCGCGGGGCAAAGCAGTAATAAAAAAACCGCCCCCCGGCTTGGCGCACAGTCTGGGCGGAATTCCGTGGGGCATTGTCCCTTAAAACCCTACCGCGTGCAACGTTTTTAGGCTACACATGCCTCGCCGGTTCAACGCCATCCGACCTCTTTCGTTGACCCGGGTTCCGGGGATAGGCTATTTTTACGAACTTTCCCTCCCCGCGATCATCTGTCCTCCGTGACCAAACTCAAATCGCAGAAGCCGCAATCCTTCGAGCAGGCGCTCGCCGAGATCGAGAGCATCGTCGCTGCCATGGAGGCGGGGCAACTTCCGCTCGAACAGTCCCTGGCGGCCTACAAGCGTGGCGCGGAGCTCCTCCAGTATTGCCAGGCGCAGCTGCAGGAAGCCCAACAACAGGTCAAGGTCCTCGAGGCCGGCACCCTGCAGAATTTTTCCGGTGACAACGGCAACGAATGATTTTCAGGGTTGGATGCTGGAACATCAGGACCGCATCGAGAAAACCCTGAATGCCTTGTTGCCGGCGCCGGAGCTCGCGCCTACGCGCCTGCACGCGGCGATGCGTTACGCGGTGTTGGGGGGAGGCAAACGCGTAAGGCCGTTGCTCGCCTACGGAGCCGGCGAACTTTCCGGCGCCGATGCGCGGCGAGTGGACCGAGCGGCCGCCGCGGTGGAAATGATCCATGCGTATTCTCTGGTGCACGATGATCTGCCCTGCATGGACGACGATGTGCTGCGCAGAGGCAAGCCCACGGTGCATCTGGCATTCGATGAAGCCACCGCTTTGCTGGTTGGTGACAGCTTGCAGAGCCTTGCCTTTCAAGTCATATCCGAGAAATCAATTGACGACGATGCGAAGCGCAAGGTGGAGATGATCGAACTTCTTGCGAACGCCTGTGGCTCACGCGGCATGGCGGGCGGACAGGCGATCGACCTCGAGGCCACCGGCAAGACACTCGGGGTTACCGAACTGGAATTCATGCACGTTCACAAGACCGGTGCGCTGATCCGGGCTTCCGTGGTGCTTGGTGCGCGTTGCGGCGACGCGTTGTCAACTGCGCAGTTCAATGAGCTGGATCGCTTTGGCAAGTTCATCGGGCTGGCCTTCCAGGTGGTCGACGACGTGCTGGATGCTCAGTCCAGCACCGCGACACTGGGAAAGACCGCGGGCAAGGACGCAAAGAACCAAAAACCGACTTACGTGACTGCGCTCGGTCTCGACGAGGCGCGCAAGTTCGCCGCGGAATTGCGCGACGACGCGTTACGCGGGCTGGATGCACTTCCTCAGAACGGCGGACGACTTCGCCAACTCGCCGAGTTCATCGTGTTGCGGCAGTTCTGAATTCGGGCGCATACATGTACGAACTCCTTGAGAAAATCAGCTATCCGTCCGACCTGCGCGCTCTCGAACGCAAGCAGCTCACCAAGCTCGCCAGCGAATTGCGTGACTATCTGATTCATTCGGTGGCAAACACCGGTGGCCACCTGTCGTCCAATCTCGGCACTGTTGAGCTCACGGTGGCGCTGCACTATGTTTTCAACACGCCCCATGATCGTCTGGTTTGGGATGTCGGTCACCAGACCTACGCCCATAAGATTCTCACAGGGCGGCGGGAGCAAATGTCGACCCTGCGGCAGTATGGCGGCGTAGCCGGCTTTCCGCGCCGTATCGAAAGTGAGTACGACACCTTCGGTACCGCGCATTCCAGTACCTCGATCAGTGCGGCTCTCGGCATGGCGGTGGCGGCGCGTATGAAAGGTGAGGACAGGCGGGTGGTGGCGATCATCGGCGACGGTGCGATGACGGCCGGCATGGCATTCGAGGCGCTGAACAACGCGGGAGCAATGGACGCAAACGTCCTGGTCGTTCTGAACGACAATGACATGTCGATCTCGGAAAACGTCGGTGCGCTTAACAACTACCTGGCGAAATTGATGTCCGGACGCTTCTACGCGGCTGCGTGGAAAACCAGCGAGAAAGTGCTTGGTGTGGTGCCGACGATGCTGGAGTTGGCCAAACGCGCCGAAGAACACGTGAAGGGCATGGTCACGCCCGGCACCTTGTTCGAGGAGTTCGGCTTCAACTACATCGGCCCGATAGACGGCCACAACCTCGACGTGCTGGTGTCGACCCTCAGCAATCTTAAAAAACTCGAGGGACCTCAGTTCCTGCACATCGTCACCCGCAAAGGAAAAGGGTACGAGCCGGCGGAAAAGGACCCGATCCTGTATCACGGGGTCACCAAATTCGACCCCGACGCGGGCATCACGCCCAAGTCCGGCGGAAAGCCGACGTACACCCAGATTTTCGGCGACTGGCTCTGCGACATGGCGGCGCTGGATCCGCGCCTGATCGGAATCACGCCGGCGATGCGCGAAGGTTCGGGGTTGGTACGCTTCTCCCAGGAGTATGCGGGCCGGTATTTCGACGTCGGTATCGCCGAGCAGCACGCGCTCACTTTCGCCGCCGGATTGGCGTGCGAGGGCCTGAAGCCGGTGGTGGCAATCTATTCGACCTTCTTGCAACGCGCCTACGATCAGTTGATCCACGACATCTGCATCCAGAACCTGCCGGTTATGTTCGGAATTGATCGCGCCGGGCTGGTCGGCGCCGATGGGCCCACCCACGCTGGCAGCTTCGACCTAAGTTACTTGCGCTGCCTACCCAACATGGTGGTGATGGCCCCGAGCGACGAGAACGAATGCCGCCAGATGCTCTATACCGGCTTCCAGATCGACGGCCCGGCGGCCGTGCGCTACCCGCGCGGCAGCGGGCCGGGCGTGCCGGTGCAGAAGGACCTGACCGCGCTGCGGATCGGCAGGGGTGAGGTGCGCCGCCACGGCCAGCGGGTTGCGATCCTGTCTTTCGGTGCGCTCCTCAAGCCTTGCCTGGAAGCCGCGGAGAAGCTCGACGCTACGGTTGCCAACATGCGTTTCGTGAAACCACTGGACCAAGAGCTGGTCCGAGAACTGGCGACCGCGCACGAGTGGCTGGTCACCGTGGAAGAGAACACCGTCCTTGGTGGCGCCGGTAGTGCCGTACTGGAAATCCTTGAAAAACAAGGAATTTATCAGAAAGTTCTGCAGCTTGGGTTGCCGGATCGTTTTGTCGATCACGGTGATCCGGCGCGATTGCTCAAGGAATGTGGCCTGGATGCGGAGGGCATCCAGACGTCGATTGCGGCAAAATTAGCCGAGTAGTTTACTCAACTAATTGCGGCGTCTATAATCAGCCGCGTGTATTCCAATCCAGGGACCCATTCATGAATTCCCCCGAAGGCTTCTCGATGCCCGACGTACAGAGTTCGGCGGACACTCGCCGGCTCGCCATCGACAAGGTCGGAATCAAGTCCATCCGCCATCCGGTGCGGGTGGCGGACCGGAGCGACGGCATTCAGCACACCATCGCCACCTTCAACATGTACGTGGGCCTCCCGCACAACTTCAAGGGCACCCACATGTCGCGCTTCGTCGAGATCCTGAACGCGCACGAACGTGAAATCTCGGTGGAGTCCTTCGAGACGATGCTGCGCGAAATGGTCAAGCGGCTGGAGGCCGAGTTTGGACACATCGAAATGACCTTTCCGTACTTCATCAACAAGGCCGCGCCGGTTTCCGGGGTCAAGAGCCTGATGGACTACGAGGTAACCTTCGTCGGCGAGGTTTCCAGGGACCAGTATGTTTTCACCATGAAAGTGGTCGTTCCGGTCACCAGCGTGGGCCCGTGCTCGAAGAAGATTTCGGAATACGGTGCGCACAATCAGCGCTCGCACGTGACCATAAGCGCGCGCACCAACACGCACGTGTGGATCGAGGATCTGGTCCGTATCGCCGAGGACCAGGCGTCCTGTGAACTCTATGGCCTGCTCAAGCGCCCGGACGAAAAGTATGTTACCGAGCGCGCCTACGATAATCCCAAGTTCGTCGAGGACATCGTGCGCGATGTCGCGACCGTTCTGAACCAGGACAAGCGAATCGACGCCTACGCGGTGGAGAGTGAAAAT
>JAXIOX010000295.1:0-2310 GCA_045403275.1 Burkholderiales bacterium
CCATATCCTTGTGCGTGTCCCACACGTCGCCCTGGGTGCCGAGAAAAGCCTGCCCCAGCTCGCCGCCGAAAAATACCGCCGCGCCCCATTCGACCAGTTCGTAAAGCATCGAGGTGGACATGGTGATGTCAAGCGGGAAAAAGTAACCCCAGAAGCCGCGCAGTCTGGCCACCCGCAGGAACACCTCGCGCACCGGGTAGGCGAGCAGCAATCCGTAGCTGACGTGCACGATGCGGTCGAAGTTATTGCGTTCCCAGCCCAGCAGTTCATTAAGCGTGCTGCCCGTTATGGCACGGAACCAGTTATCGTAGGGAACAAGGGAGTACGTGTGGTGGGCACCAATCAGATGCAGTGACAGAAAAGCGAAAATGAGAAAGCAGGAAATGCGCGACAACGTGAACTTGCGATAGGTGCCGACCATGAATCCGACGAACAGCATCACCAGCGCGTTCTCGAGCAGCCAGTCCTTGCGGTCATACGGCGCGATGGCGAGGATGACGAACTCGATTGCAAGCAAAACGGTGAGCAAAAGCAGAAACTGGCGGTGCGGCAACCTCAGCAGCATCCCCGACCTCCCCTGACGGAAACGACTTTAACGATCAAAGCTGTCACGGCCGCAGGCGGCGCCGACGGACGATGCGGGCGAGGACGACTCCGCTCGCGACCCCGGGACGGAATGTGGCGGCGATCAGCCTTTCGCCAGCCGGACGGCCGGCCGCGCAGCGATTGCAACGGCGAGGAAATCGAGTGCGGCGGACACCCCTTCCCTGCGAACGGGCACACCGGCAAGTCCCAGGCCCATTTCCACTCCGCACAGCGTGCCCGCGAGCATGAGGTCGTTGAAGTCGCCGAGATGACCTATGCGAAACACCTTTCCCTGCATCTTTCCCAGCCCGGTGCCGAGCGACATGTCGAAGCGCTCGAGGACGATTTCCCGCACCTTGTCGGCGTCATGGCCGGCGGGCAGCAACACCGCGGTGAGTGAATCGCTGTATTCGTCGGGATTCGCGCACAGGAGTTCCAGGCCCCAGGCGCGCGCCGCACGGCGCGTGGCTTCCCCGTGCCGCGCGTGGCGTGCAAATACGTTTTCCAGGCCTTCTTCGGTCAACATGTGCAGCGCCTCGCGCAGTCCATAGAGCAGATTGGTCGCCGGGGTATAGGGGAAGAATCCCGAGCGGTTCGGCCCGAGCATCTCTTCCCAGCTCCAGTAGGAACGCGGCAGCGCCGCTTTTTTGGACGCCGCGAGCGCCTTGGCGCCGACCGCATTGAAGGAAAGCCCGGGCGGCAGCATCAGGCCTTTCTGCGAGCCTGCCACCGTCACATCCACACCCCATTCGTCGTGGCGGTAGTCCATCGACGCCAGCGACGATATGGTGTCCACCATCAGCAGCGCGGGATGCGCGGCGCGATCCATCGCCCTGCGCACCAGCGGAATCCGGCTGGTCACCCCGGTCGAAGTTTCGTTGTGGACCACGCATACCGCCTTGATGCGGTGGTCGCGATCCTTCGCCAGCCGCTGTTCGATCACGGCGGGATCCACGCCGTGGCGCCAGTCGCCGGGGATGAAGTCCACGCTGAGCCCGAGACGGCTCGCCAGTTTCTGCCACAGGGCGGCGAACTGGCCGGTCTCGGCCATCAGCACGCGATCACCGGGGGAGAGTGTGTTCACCAGCGCGGCTTCCCATGCACCGGTGCCCGAGGCCGGATAGATGATGACGTGACCGGTGGTCCTGAATACCTGCTTGAGTCCGTCGAGAACCTCGTGGCCGAGCGCAGCGAACTCCGGTCCGCGATGGTCGATCGTCGGCCGATCGATCGCGCGCAACACGCGGTCGGGAACGTTGGTGGGTCCCGGGATCTGGAGGAAATGGCGTCCGCTACGATGCGTCATCGGTACACCCTGAAGTAAAGTTCGAGCCTACTCACTTTCCATCCCGGTCTCAAGCCGCCTTGGGGAAGCTCTGGATGAGTACCGGATGCGCAACAGGGCCCTCGCGGTATCATGGGTGCTGTTTCCAGTGCGATACCTGCCAACCAGTGAATGCGCCCGCCGCTTCGATTTCCGTAGATCCCGCACGGCGTTCCCCCGGCGTGCTGGCGCGGCGCCTGCAGCGTGAAGTGGACGGCGAGGTGCTGTTCGACGCGTTTTCGCGCGGCCGCTACAGCACCGATGCCTCGATCTACCAGATCGAGCCGATCGGTGTGGTCGTGCCGCGCACCGAGGAGGCTGCGCGCATCGCGCTGCAGATCGCAGCTGAGGAAGGCGTGCCGATCCTGCCGCGTGGCGCCGGGACCTCGCAGTGCGGGCAG
>JAXIOX010000187.1:0-2323 GCA_045403275.1 Burkholderiales bacterium
CCTACTACTACCCCAAGGACCCCGAGTTCAAGAAGCAGTTTGGGCCGCGCGGCGTGCTCCACACGTGGTCCGACGGCAAAGGCGGGCAGAAGATCGAGGACACCGGCCCGCTCACGCAGGCGCGCATGCCCACGGTCGACCTGGAGATCTACGGTGCCGAACAGAAGTTCGTGGAGAAGGCTGTCAAGGACGGCAAGCCGTTCTTCGTCTGGTTCAACACCACCCGCATGCACGTCTGGACCCACTTGAAGAAGTCCGCGCAGGGTCGCACCGGCATCGGCCTCTATCCCGACGGGATGGTGGAGCACGACGACATGGTCGGCGGCGTGCTGAAGCAACTCGACGACCTCGGCATCGCTGATAACACCATCGTCGTCTACGGGACCGACAACGGCGCCGAGACGGTGACCTGGCCGGACGGCGGCACCACGCCGTTCCACGGCGAAAAGGGCACGACCTGGGAGGGCGGCTTCCGCGTGCCAATGATCGTCCGCTGGCCGGGCGTCATCAAGCCGGGCACGATCATCAACGACATCTTCTCGCAGGAGGACTGGTTGCCGACGCTGCTCGCCGCCGCGGGCGAGCCGAATATCGTCGAGAAGCTGAAGAAGGGTTATCAGGCCAGCGGCAAGACCTGGAAAGTCCACGCCGACGGCTACAACTTCCTGCCGTACTTCAAGGGCGAAGCGAAGAAGGGCCCGCGTGAGGAGATCTTCTACTTCGGCCAGGGCGGCGAGCTCAACGCCATCCGCTGGAACGACTGGAAGGTCCATTTCGCCACCACCGAAGGCAACATCGCCACGGGCGTCCGGCAGGTGCCGGGCTGGCCCGTGATCGTCAACCTGCGCGCCGACCCCTACGAGAAGGCGCCGCACGAGTCCGGGATGTACATCCGCTGGTATGCGGACAACATCTGGCTCTTCGTGCCGGTGCAGCAGAAGCTCAGGCAGTTCCTCGTCACGCTGCCGCAATACCCCTTCCAGCAGGGCAGCAGCCTGAACGCTGCGGGCATCAACTACAACTCGCTGCAGGCGCTGCAAGCGATGAAGCGCCTTAAGGAGCTGGAGGCCCTCCGGCCGCCGAGCAACTGAGCGGGGCGCACACCGACTCTCGAGGAGGCTGGCATGAAAAGGAAGCTCTTCATCATCGTCGGCTCGCTGTTTGTGGCAGGCGTGGCAATCGCGGGAGTGCTCTACGTCACGTTCCCGGTGCAGATGACGACCTACGGCGCCATGGGGCTCAACTTTCTCAAGTCGCTGTCTGCGCCGGCAGGCACGCTGACCATCGAGACGAATCCCGCCTACAAAGCGCCGGTAGCTGCAGTCCCCTCGCCACCGCTAGCCGAGGCGGCATGGCCCAATGCCGCGGTCGGCGACTGGCCAAGCTACAACAGGACCCCGTCCTCGCAGCGGTTCTCGCCGCTCGACCAGATCAACGCGAAGAATGTCGGAAACCTGAAGATCCAGTGCATCTACGAGCTCCGGGAGATCACTGCCTTCGAATCCGGCCTGATCATGGTGAACAACGCTCTGATCGGCACCGCCGAGTACGAGATTTTCTCCATCAACCCAGCCACGTGCGCCGAGAACTGGCGCACGCGCCTGGATTATCCCGGCGCGCTCCTGCCAGCCAACCGCGGCGCCGCCTACATGGACGGCATGCTGTTTCGCGGCACACAGGACGGCCGGGTGCTGGCCTTCGATTTCAAGACGGGTAAACAAGTGTGGGAGACGACGATCGCCGACCCGAAACGTGGCGAGTCGGTGCCGTCGGCGCCAATTGCCTGGGACGGCCTCGTCTTCGTCGGCAATGCGGGCGGAGACTTCAAGGGCGGCAAGGGTCATGTGTTCGCGCTCGAGGGAAAGACCGGCAAGATCGTGTGGGAGTTCTTTCTCGCGCCCAAGGTCGAGGGGGACGTGGTGCGGGGCCCGCTGGGCAAGTCGCCGCTCGACACGGCGACCTGGAACAACGCGCCAGGCATACCCATTAGCGGCGCCGGGACGTGGACCTCGTACACGCTCGATATCAAGAACGGTTTGCTGTACGTCCCGGGAGGCAATCCGGCCCCCGACTTCGCCTCAGGGGCACGCGAAGGCACGAATCTCTTCACCGACTCGGTCGTGGTGCTCGACGCCAAGACGGGCGACTTCAAGAACCATTTCAAGGTTGTGAAAAAGGACTGGCATGACTGGGACGTGTCCAGCCCGCCCATCCTGCTTCAAACCATGGGCGGCAAGCAGCTCATGTCTGTCGCACCGAAGGATGGGCACCTCTATGGCTACGATCTCGCCACCAACAACCTGCTCTACCGCGTGCCGGTGAC